>NZ_JASDCB010000006.1:0-100447 GCF_030408135.1 Pseudoalteromonas sp. APC 3691
AGGGATAGCCACGCGGTATGAAAAGCTTGAACGAAATTATCATTCAATGCTCGCTTTAGCATTTACTATGATGTGGCTACCAATGTGGGCTGATTGATATATGTACTACAAAGATCAACAGCCCCTAGTTGTTCTAAATAAAAAATTTTTAACGACGTTATAGTGCAATTTAATTCGTTAAATTGATCAAAGATTTATGCAGGTTGATATTACTTAGCCATTATCAGCAATTACTCCTGCATTACCCCACCTCCTGTATCTAGCAGTCGTAAATCAGAAAATTCCAATGCCTTTAGCATCAACTTTAACCCCTCAAATTGATTAAGTATTACTGCGAATTGGTATTACATAATTGAATAAATTAAAAGCAGAAAAACAAACATAAGTTTTAATTTATAGAAATAAATTATTACAAATTATTTCTATCACTAGCTATTCCACACATGGCTTCATCTAGCTATATAATAATTATTAACTCTATGTCCTATTCACGCTTAGTTTCACCTAGAAAAAAAAGTATAAATAAGGTCATAAAACCCACAAAAAAGCATTGTAACTAATACTTAAATCACAAATTAAGCTAATTGCTAACACTTAAGTTACATGATATTAATACCCGCGCTTGTTAAGCAAATAATTTTACAATATATAAACAAGGACTTAAGGATGAAGCAATCAACTGCATTTACACCAAGCATTATTGTGGGCGCAACACTCGCATTATCAGCAGGTTTTACAACAACAGCCTACGCAGCAGAAGAAGCTAAAAAAGTAGAGCGAATTCAGGTTACTGGTTCTCGTATTAAGCGAACTGATATTGAAGGGCCTTCTCCGGTACAATCAATCGGTAGAGCTGAAATCGAAAACATGGGTTACGATAATTTACAGCAACTCCTCGAAAGAATGCCTGTAGCAGGTAGCGGTACTTTCTCTACTCGTGGTAACAACCAAGATTCAACCGCTAACGGTTCAGCTGCAGTAAGCTTACGTGGCTTAGGAGCCGATGCAACACTGGTACTAATTAATGGTCGCCGTGTATCAATTAGTGCCTTTGCTGAAGGTATCACCAACTCATTTGTAGATATTAACAGTATTCCTGTTTCTGCTATTGAGCGTATCGACATACTAAAAGATGGCGCTTCAGCTATCTATGGCTCAGATGCAGTAGCGGGTGTAGTGAACGTTATCTTAAAGAAAGATATTGATGGTGTTGAGATTAACCTAGGCTATGGCGGTACAGATGGTCCAAATTATGAAGAAACAACAGCAAGCCTAGTTTGGGGTACAACAAGCGAAAAAAGTAGTGCATCTGTTATTATCGATTACTTTAAAAACACATCTCTTTCTTCTGATGAAATGGGCAGCCTTGGCACTGCAAACCAAGCACCTTATGGTGGTGAAGATTTCCGTTCATCTCGTGGTTTCCCAGGCTACTTTATTGTCGATGACGTTAAAACAATCGACCCAGCCTGTCCTGCTGAAAATGCAACTTCAAGTGGTAGCTGTTTATTTGATTACGGCCCATATGGATATGTTGCCCCAGCATCGGAGCGTGTAGGCGCTATTTCACAATTTGAATACCGCTTTGATAACGGTATTACTGGCTTTTTAGAAATGGCTGTTCAGCATAATAGCTCTGTCGCGGCAGGTGCACCAACACCACTTGATGAAGATGCAGGCCTTACGGTACCCGCTAATCATCCAAACAATCCATTTGGTGAAGACATTCAAATTGGACGTTACCGTACAGTAGATGCAGGCGCTCGCCAATGGGACATTGAATCAGACACCTTACGCTTCGTTGCAGGGTTGAAAGGCGAAATAAACGATTGGAGCTGGGAGACAGCGGTACAAAAAGGTCGCAGTAAATCACTACAAACAGGCGATCGTACACAAGGCTGGGTACGCACTGACTTTCTACAACAAGAAATTGATGCTGGCAGATATAACCCATTTGGCGGCACATATAACGACCCAGCTGTAATTGACAGAATCACAACCAGCTTAGTGCGTCGTGGTGAGTCTCATATGACCTCTTTTGACGCTAACATTACAGGTGAAGCGTTTAGTTTTGGTGGCGAAGCTGTAATGATGGCCGCCGGTATTGAGTACCGTGAAGAAGATGTAAATGATATCCCTGATGATCAATTTCAACGTGGCTTAATATTTGGTACTGAATCAGTATCAGCTTCTGCTGATCGTGAACAATACGCAGCCTATGTCGAGTTTTCTATCCCTCTTGCTGAAAACCTCGAACTGCAATTAGCCGGTCGTTACGATGATTATAGCGACTTTGGTACAACAACAAATCCAAAAATAGCTCTGCGCTGGGCACCGACTGATAAAGTAACGGTTCGTGGTTCTTGGGCGCAAGGCTTTAGAGCGCCTTCGTTAGCGCAAATAGGCTTAGGTCCATCACAAAAAAGCCAATTTTTTGTTGATACACAGCGCTGTGAACAAACAGGATTAGATTGCCAAGCACTTGATTACAACATTGAGTTCTCTGGTAACCCTGATTTACAAGCAGAAGAGTCAGAATCATGGAACGTGGGCGTTATCTGGGCACCTACAGCTGAGTTTGGTTTAAGTGTTGATGTATGGAGTATTACTCAAGATAATAAAATCGACGAAGAAGAATTTGGTCCTATTTATGCTGCAGAATGTGGTAACCAAAATAGTACCGTATGTGTCCGTTTAGCCCCTACAGGCGGTGCAAGCTTAGGCACAATACAAAAAATACACAGCACATTTAAAAATTTATCATCGCAAGAAGTATCTGGTGTTGATGTTTCAGCAAACTATAACCACTCTCTTGGTGACTTAGGTTTACTTAAATTTAATTTAGAGTGGGCATATCAGGATAAGTTTGAAAAAGATGGTCGTGATTACACGGGTGAATATGGTTACCCAGAGCATCGCTTTATTTTCTCAACCAACTGGGAAATTGGTGAGTTTAACACCAATATAAATATCAGTTATGTAGGCGAATTTGAAGATACGCCTGATATCGACTTTGATGGCAATTTAGACTTTGATAGTAATACTTCACGTATGATTGACTCACAAACGCTTGTTGATTTACAAACGTCGTACCGTATTACTGAGTCAGCTAAAATATCTTTAGGTGTTAATAACTTATTTGATGAAGAGCCACCATTTGCAATTGGTGATGGCGATGGCGATTTATACGGTTATGCATCAGCTGTGCATAATCCTCGTGGCCGCTACTTGTACACTAAAGTAAGCTTTTCTTTCTAAATAAACGACACAAAAAAACCGCCAATTGGCGGTTTTTTTATTTAAAACTAAGGGCTAAATTATAGCTCGCCTTCGTTTTCAGATAAGAACTTAGCAACGCCTTCAGGGCTTGCGTCCATACCTTTTTTACCTTCAGTCCAACCAGCAGGACATACTTCACCGTGTTCAGTGTGGAACGCTAGCGCGTCAACCATGCGAAGCATTTCGTCGATGTTACGACCTAGTGGTAAATCGTTCACTACTTGGTGACGTACATTGCCTTCTTCGTCGATTAAGAATGAACCACGAAATGCAACACCCGCTTCTGGATGTTCAACGTCATACGCTTTACAAATTTCGTGTTTAACATCTGCAACTAGTGCGTATTGAACTTTACCAATACCGCCGTCTGCAACAGCAGTGTTACGCCATGCGTTATGTGAGAATTGTGAATCGATAGAAACACCAATTACTTCTACGCCACGCTTTTGAAACTCTTCAAAACGCTTATCAAATGCAATAAGTTCAGAAGGACATACAAACGTGAAATCTAGTGGATAAAAGAAGATAACTGCTTTTTTACCTTTAATTGTTTCATGAAGGTTATAGCTATCTACAATTTCACCGTTACCAAGAACAGCTGCAGCGGTAAAGTCTGGTGCCTGGCGGCCTACTAATACACCCATTTTATTCTCCAAATATTTTGAGTTTGTTTTCAATTGCTTTCGCAATGCTGGTACTTATATGGGCGCTAAAAATTAAAAACCAATAGCGCACACATATAATTAACTGTCATTTTAAAGTTATTCACTACAAAAGAACAATCGCATTTAACGATGTGAGCAATCGAAAATAACGAACACTTACAACTTGCATTAATCTGCTTGAATAATAGGTCTATTTTGAAGTGTAAATTGCGTTGTAATTAGATAGAACTTTTGACGTTACTGAAGAAAGGTTAATACATTAAATTGTTTAAAAATTCATATAATGTGGTATTAATTTTTACAGGTACAAAAAAACCTGCAAATGCAGGTTTCTCGTTTAGATTTAATCCATTATATCTGAGGGCATATCACCTCGGATTTTTTGCCAAATCTCACCTGTTTGATGACCGTATTTACGCATCATCGAAATAGCACCATCGTGCTCTTTATTTTCTGCCAAGATTGTTAAATCTTTATAAAACTGACGAGCAAGTTCACGAGTTCCAGCATCAGAGAAGTAATGACAACCAATCTTTGAATAAAAACCTCTAAAACCGTTGAGTATTAATACATAAATACGGTTATTACCCGCAACGGCTAATTCGTGATGAACTTTGTAATCGTAGTCAGCAAATGCCTGCGCAGTATCTTCTAGCTCATGACTTTGTGATAAAATTTCAATTACACGTTCAGGATTTAACTTAATTGCAGCACGTGTATAAATAGCACTAATATTAGTACGTGCAGATAAAAGCTGATCTGTCAGCTCTGGCATCTTGTCTTCATCTAAGCGCGCTAGTGTTTCAAGAATATTTAAGCCAGACGTCTCCCAAAAGTTATTTACTTTTGTTGGTTTACCATGCTGAATTGTTAACCAACCATCACGTGCTAAACGCTGTAATACTTCTCTCAAGGTCGTTCTTGTTACACCAATTAACTCTGAAAGTTCTCGCTCGGCAGGTAGAATTGAACCTGGAGGGAAATCGCCGTTCCAAATAGATTCAACTATATATTCTTCAGCAAATCCTGCTGGGCTTTTCGCTTTAAAAATTCTCATCCAGTTCCCACTCGAATTAATCAACACTCATCGTTTTACACGAATAACTGACTGATTGTACCAGACGAAGCATAACTAACAAGTAAAGTCAGGTATATTAATAAGCAAATGAGTAGAAATTAAAGATTAATAAATAATAAAATTTAGGTTTCTCTAATATCGCTACAATGTATAAATATACAGAGCAATATTCATTGTAGGTACATTGTAATTATTGATATTTTATTTACACCATACCTAACTGAATCAACTTAAAACACATAAGTACATTAAAAAGGAACACCTATGCAACAGAGTGTTCTAACCGCAACTTTAAAGAATTGATTAGGCAATGTACCAATGTTGTATAAGTAAGCGATATAACTAAGCTTATGTATCAATGGGAACTAAGTAGAGCGTCATGTAGCCTCTGCTGAGGCTGCATTGAGTGATCAATAATTTCATCTTATAAAAAGCGACTTCGGTAGCTTTTTTTTCCTTTTTGTTGCCGCATACATTATCCTAGGTCATAATCTAACGTCTTATTTAAACGCGGAATTTTTATGAACTGGCTTGCGCAATTACCCACCCAACGTACCCCGTGGCTTTTATTTACAGCTATCGTTTTTTTACTTGAAGTGACCGCCCTTTTCTTTCAATACCAAATGGGATTGGCGCCTTGCATAATGTGCATATATCAACGAACAGCCGTACTGGGTCTATTAGGCGCAGGAATCGTAGGTTCGACTAAACCACAGAGCAAAGCAGTTCGTATATTAGCGTATGTAATTTGGGGTGTATCGAGTGTTTGGGGATATTTAATTGCTCGCGAGCATATTGATATGCAAACCACCACAGACCCTTTTGCATTTAGCTGTGAGTTTGAACCAAACTTCCCATCGTTTATGCCGTTACATGAATGGATACCTAGCTTTTTTCAGGCGACCGGGGATTGTGGAAATATAGATTGGCAATTTGTTGGTTTGAGCATGCCTGCTTGGATGGAAATTATATTTGGGATTTTCTCACTAACACTATTTATTATAGTTATTGGCCGTTTATTAATTAAAAAGTCGATTTGATATGTTTACATTTTTTTCAAGCCAATTAGATGAGCTTAAGCACCTAAAGGTACGCAAGCGCCAAGACGTAATAGCACTTTCTTTAAGTATGTTATCGCCAACTGATAAAGTGTTACTAAGTATTATTAAATTAATATTACTAAGTCCACTATTTTTAATATTCACGGTATTTAAAGGTTGGATATTAATCCCGTTTTTGATACTCGGCGGACTTTGCTACCCACTTTTAACAACACCTATTGAAATCAACTTTGCTAAAAAACACTTAAGCGATGCATTAAAACAATTTAATCAGGGCGCATAGCGCCCTGATTGTTATCTACTGCTATTAAAGTGAAATTTTCCCCTCTAATTTGGCTAATAGTTTTTTACCAATTCCTTTAACTTGCGATAAATCACTAACGCTTTTAAATTCGCCGTTTTCTTCACGGTAATCCACAATTGCCTGCGCTTTTTTCTTACCTATACCCGGTAGCTTAGCAAGCATATCTGCATCAGCATTATTTATACTAATTGTCTCAACTTGAGGCATTTGCTTAGTTACTTCCGATAGTTGTGCATATACGGTAGTTGCAGGTAGTAAGCATAATAAGCTTATTATGAATAAATTTTTTAACGTTTTCATCAAACTTGTCCCTATTCTTCTTTTCTTAATTTTGAATGTTGCTCAGGAAAACCAAAAAGTAAGGAACTGAAAAGCTCATCACTTAAAGTGTACCTAAACGCATTATCACTATGATCCGAAATCCTGAAAATGCAGCTGGTACAACAAAGTGATTGCTTAACTAAAGTAAAGTTACCGTTTTTTGTCAAATTTAAGACACCTAAAAATTAATACTTCGCGCTTGCAAATTTACGCCCAAACCATTACTGTACATAAAAACAGTAATCTAATGGTTTTTACAAACCACGGTGCCAAGCAATTTTGCAGGAGAAATCATGGCTGTTGTTGTTAAATATGTTGTAGAACGAAACGGAGTCGAGCGTATGACGTTTACTACCAAAAAAGAAGCTGATGCTTATGACAAGATGCTCGATATAGCAGAATCACTTGAGCTAATGCTAGAAAAGGTAGACGTACCGCTTAGTGAGCAACAAATTGAATCACTTGCATTAGAAATAGCGAAAAGCAAAGATGACTTTATGACCATATTAAAGGGCGGCAAAGATCCAGTTGTTACCAAAGCGCCAGCAAAAAGTAAAAAGTCAGATAACGTTGCATCAATTGAAGATAACAACGATAAAAAAGCAAGTTAACTCGTAGATTGCCCTCTCCTCGGACGGGACAAACTAAATAAAAAAGGGAGCAACTTAGTTGCTCCCTTTTTTATTATACCAATTCGCTTAATTAAGTGATCTATTTTGAGGATGGAAAAACGTGTTGATAGCTAGGCAAAAAATTTGATATTTAGTTGTTCTAAATGATAATTTTTTAACGCCGGTAACAACACGTTTAGCACCGCAAAATGATTAAGTCTTATCGCGGATTGGTATTACTTACTACTCATTTTAAAATGAATAGTAATTGCTATTTAAAGCTCTTTTTCTACTTCATCAAATAAAGCAGTGATGTTTTGCTCTGGCTCTTTTGTTACTAAGCTAACAACAACAATTGCGATACTCGCTAAAATAAAGCCAGGTACTATTTCATACATAAAGCTACTTAAACTTTCACCATTAATAGTAAACGGACCATAAATCCAAACAAGCACTGTAAACGCACCTACTAACATACCAGATAAGGCGCCAGCAAAATTCATACGTTTCCAATAAAGACTAAACAATACAAGTGGTCCAAAAGCAGCACCAAAGCCTGCCCATGCATTACTTACTAGGTCTAAAATAGAGCTATCTCTATCGTACGCTAAATAAATTGCAAACAGGGCAACAAATGCAACGCTAATTCGACCAACAGTAACTAATTCAAAGTCGCTAGCATCTTTACGTAAAAATGTTTTATATAAATCTTCAGTCAATGAACTTGAGCTTACTAGCAATTGCGATGAGATAGTACTCATAATAGCAGCCAAAATTGCAGCTAGTAAAAAGCCAGCAATAAGTGGGTGAAACAATAACTCAGAAAGAATTAGGAAAATCGTTTCAGGATCTTCAACTACAATATTATTTTCATAAGTATAAGCAGCACCAAATATACCAGTACCAACAGCACCAAGGGCAGCAACAATCATCCATGTCATACCAATACGGCGAGCTTTAGGCATATCCTTAACACTACGTACCGACATAAAACGAACGATGATATGTGGTTGACCAAAATAACCTAAACCCCATGCCATTGCAGAAATAATACCTAATGCAGAGCCTGCTCCAATCCAGTTAAGCATATCTGGATTTACACTATGTAAAGTAGATTCCAGAGGTTGTTCAAGTAAAGAGTATGCAACAGTAGGCACTAGAATCAGTGCGATGAACATGATACAACCTTGCACGAAATCAGTTAAGCTAACCGCTAAAAAACCACCAAACAAAGTGTATAAAACAACAACACCCGTTGTAATGTATAAACCCACTTCATAACTTAAACCAAATGAGCTTTCAAACAATTTTCCGCCGGCTACAACACCAGATGACGTGTAAAGAGTAAAGAAGACTATAATCACAACAGCTGATACAACACGTAATAAGTTTGACTTATCATTGAAGCGATTTGAGAAGTAATCTGGGATTGTTATAGAGTCATTTGCTTTTTCAGTGTACACACGTAATCTAGGTGCAACTAACAGGTAATTTAACCAAGCACCAATCACCAAACCAATTGCTATCCATGTACTACTAAAACCAGTAACAAACATCGCACCAGGTAGGCCCATTAAAATCCAGCCACTCATGTCAGATGCACCTGCAGATAGTGCAGCAACACTTGGTGATAGATTTCGTCCACCTAACATGTAACCTGATACATCGCCAGTAGATTGCTTATATGCATATAGTCCGATACCTAACATTACAACAAAATATAATGCTAGTGAAATAATCATTCCTGTTTCCAAATTAGCCTCCGCATAATTATTAATAACAGGCTCTTGATCCGAATATTGACTCTTAAAATATTATAATAAAGACACTATTAGGATAAAAACCATTCTCGCTGACTATATCATGCCTAACAATAAAATCTCCAACTTGTTGCTTCCAGCTGATACAAAAATACTCATGTTGAATAATTTTAAAGCGAATTGGTAAAATATAATAAATTAAATAGAAGAAACACCTTAATTTATAATGATAATTTATTAATCTAGCAAATATACGTAATGCTATTTTGAGTCTTTTGCCATATATTATTACAATAACTAATTACATTAATCTTACGGAACTATTTATGTATTTTTACGCTGCACGCCAACCAATTTTAGACAGAGATAAAAAGCTCATCGGGTATGAACTTTTATTTCGCGATGGCGTTGATAACGTATTTCCCGATATAGACGGTGACGAGGCAACTACACGACTTATAGAGGGTAGCCAGTTTAATTTTGGTTTAGAAGATTTAACCGACAATAAACCTGCCTATATAAACTTCACCCTAGAAACACTATCAAAGGGTTACCCTACACTACTAGGTAAAGACACTATAGTTGTAGAAATACTTGAAACTATCCAGCCTGGTAAGCGTTTATTAGCTATCGTTAAAGATTTAAAAGATAAAGGTTACACTATTGCTCTTGATGACTATATTCATCAACCTGTATGGCGTCATTTTTACCCATTTATTGATATTATTAAAATAGACTTTTTAGCATCTGATATAGATACAATAAAAACGGTTCTTAATGATTTAAAACTGCACTCGCATATTAAGTTACTTGCCGAAAAAGTAGAAACCTATGAAATTTACCAACAAGCTCTAGAGCTTGGTTTTGATTATTTCCAAGGATTTTTCTTCTCAAAACCTGAAATGGTACAAAGTAAGGCTCTACCGCCTTCAGAAATGGCATTAGCTGAATTACTTTACGAAACATCAAGCGTTGATATGGATCTTAAAAAAATCACTGATGTGTTTGAGCGTGATGTAAACCTATCTTACAAATTACTTAGGTATTCAAATTCTGCTGCCTTTGCAAGGCGTGCTGAAATAAGTACCATTAAGCAAGCCCTTATAGTGCTTGGTGCTAACGAAATTAAAAAACTATTATCATTATTATTTGCAGCGCAAGTATCAGCAGATAAACCTGTAGAGCTAATTAGGCTATCGCTTACGCGCGCTCGTTTTGGTGAGTTACTCGCTATATCCCATGGACAATTTAAAGATACCGGCATGGCATTTTTAACCGGTATGATGTCTCTTATGGATGCTATTTTAGATGAGAGTATGGAAAGCGTTATGAAAAAGCTTCCACTTTCGAATGACATAAAAGCAGCGTTATTAAACGATGAGGGGTTGCTGGCAAAATATTTAAACTTAGTTAAGTATTATGAACAAGCTAACTGGTCAGCCGCAAACGAATTAACGAAAGAGCTAAACCTAGGTGAAAAAGTTCCTGATGCCTATCATGAAGCGCTAGCTTGGGTTAATGAGCAAATGCAGTTAATAGTTAACGAAAAATAAGTAACCCGAACTCTGGTTAAGGTATTTACTAATATATTGAATCATAATGATACTTAAGTTTATTTTTCTCTAGCCAAAGTTCAGATTATATATAAACAGTCAATAAAAACGCCAGCATTTAGCTGGCGTTTTTATGAGTGGCTTTTCAATTATAAACTTTCTAAAAAGTCTTCATCAAAATCAGCTGGCTCTTCTTTTATAGGTGGGTTGCCATCGTACAGCTCGTATATTTGACGCTGAAAGTAAATATCTTTTACAAATAAGTACGGATCAAGTGAATCATTTAGTAACCCTTCTTGTGGGATTAATGATGCACGCGCCTCAACGGCTTTTAAAACAAACACTAGAATAGTTTGTGGAGTCGTTAGCGCAACTTCAGGCAATACAAAGTTGTCGACTACATCACCGGTCAGGTTACGTGCTGTTGTAGGACCCATGCCAGGTAGCATTAAATAAGCGCCATCACCCACGCCCCATACACCTAACGTTTGTCCAAAGTCTTCATCTACAATTTCAAGACCAAGTGAACTGGCAACATCAAAAATACCAAAAATACCAACCGTAGAGTTAACTAAAAAACGCGCTAAGCTCACACTTGCATTACCCGGCTTACCTTGCAAACCCGCATTAATCATATCGACAGGTGCTGTAATATTACCTGTAAAATTAACAATACCGTTTCTTACCGGTACAGGCGTTACTTCAACATAACCTACAGCAACTGGGCGCAATAAATAAGCATCCAGTACATCCATATTAAAGTCATATAATGGACGATTAATACTTTGCAGCGGATCTCTATCATCTACTTTGCTTTGTGGTACTTGAGCACACCCGGCTAGTATCAATAAACATAAAAAAGTAAAACTGTGTTTTAACATCTAACGTCCTTAAGGTATTAATGTATCAATTTGAAGTTGGTAGTCACTTACACTTTCACGCTTTAACGACTCTGAATGACCTTCTAGCTCACCAGAACTTGGCATAACCGAGTCATCTATAGAAATACGCGCCGAAATAATAATATTTTCTGCACTAGATAAGTTAAGCCCTGCAACCATTGCACTACTATCACTCAACTCAACTGTAATTGGAAATGAATATTTAGCGAGTTTAACAGCAGCTAATGGCATTGGCGAACCACTTGCTGCTTTTGCAAATATAAACAAGATACCGTCTTTTGGCTGTTTATCTATAAGCTCTTTTGCAATGTCGACTGTAACTGCAATAGCACCCGTTGTAGTAACTGGCATAACAGAGCCATCCGTTTGCATTTGCTTCTCTATATCAGCGATACGCTCAGAGATCATGCTATAACGAGAATCATTTTTTTCCATACTCGCAAGTAAAACTTCAAATGCAGCTTTGGCTTGAGGCCAATCTTTACGCTCATAAGCAATGAGTGCTAATAACGAAATTGCATCTAAATTGGTAGGCTCTACTTTTAGTACTTTTGAGAGCATACCTGCCGCACGGGTCATATTAGCTTCGCTGCCTTCTAGTAATAAAACTTGGCTGTAACTAATAAGTACCTGCATATTATCAGGATTCATACGAAGTGCTTTATCAAATGACTGCTGCGCCATGTCAAATTCATTAAGCGACATAGCAACTCGTCCAAGTAGCATCCAAGCGACTTCGTCATCACCTGAGCGGCTAAGCTTTGTACGAAGTGCTAATGCAAAAGCCTGCAGCTCATTTTGGCTAAGCGGCTCACCTTTTTGCATTACAGCACGCTCGCCGTAATCAGCTAAATTATCCATTGCATCATGCCAAGCCGAAATTTGCTGCTGGCTACCCGTTAAACCATAAAAAACACCTGTTAGAGCAAGAACAAATGCGCCACCAGTTAAAGCAAAAATACGATTATTACCTTTGCTGTTTAGTGATTTTTCTGGTGATAACTCATTCAATAAACGGCGTTTTAATTCAATAATTGATTCTGCATGATTTACGGTATCAATACGCTGATTATCTAAATCGGTTTGTAAATCAACTAAACGCTGCTCATAAATGCTAATTAGCTCAGCATTGGCGTTATGAGTAATTGTTTGAACGCGCTCTTTTTTTAAAAAAGGCAACATCACAAACCCAAGAGCAACCAGTGTGAGTAAAGCAAAACACGCCCACATTAAAATCATTTAACTTTGCTCCTGACGTTTATTTTGTTCAATTAGCTTAGCTAACAGCATTTCGTCGTCACTGCTCCACGTTTGTTTTACTGATGCTTTTCGCTGGCGAATAACAATAAAACCAAAGCCGACTATGACAATTAATACAGGTAATACCCAAAGTACTAAAGTCGCTGGTGTAACTGGTGGGTCGTAATGAACAAAATAGCCAAAGCGGTCAATCATGTAATCAATCACTTCGTCTTTGCTCTTACCTTCTTTAACCAATACGAGCACTTTATCGCGCAAGTCTTTAGCAACAACAGCGTCAGAGTCCGCAATGTTTTGATTTTGACACTTAGGACAGCGCAGCTCTTTAGTTAGCTCTTCAAACAATATCGCTTGTTTGTTGTTATCAAATTGATAGCGATCT
The DNA here is from genome assembly GCF_030408135.1 of Pseudoalteromonas sp. APC 3691. Classification (NCBI taxonomy): domain Bacteria; kingdom Pseudomonadati; phylum Pseudomonadota; class Gammaproteobacteria; order Alteromonadales; family Pseudoalteromonadaceae; genus Pseudoalteromonas; species Pseudoalteromonas sp. APC 3691. Next base: position 13,177 of record NZ_JASDCB010000006.1, read on the forward strand.
TGCTCTGCAAACGCACTGATGCTTACAAAAAGGCTAAGCGTAAGTAGTAACCATTTCATTATTTAAGCTCCTGCATAATTGGCGCAAATTTAGCTCGCCATACTCGCGGGTTTATATCGCCCGTGTGATGCAACAAAATAGTGCCGTTTTTATCGACTAAAAATGTTTCAGGCGCACCCGAAACACCTAAATCCAACGACAAAGTACGATGTAAATCCAAGATATTAAATTGATATGGGTCACCCGCACGTTGCAGCATATCGCTCACTTCTGTTCGAAGTGATTGCATATCAAACGGGCCATCAAAGTCGGCGTCGTAACCTTGTACGTAATAAAGCCCAATAATTTTAACGCCTTGCTCACGTAACTTAGTTAAATAACCAAGTTCAACTAAACATGTTGGGCACCAAGTACCCCATACATTTAGTAAGTAAACTTCGCCTTTTAAAGACTCGTTAGTCCACGGCTTATTGTCTTGCATTAAATCAGGTAAATTAAATGCTGGCATTTCTTGACCTAACCGACCCGTTTGAATTTCACGAGGATTAGCAAAAAGGCCTTGGTATAAAAATACACATACAAAAGCAAATACTAAAAGCGGCGCAATAGCTAAAATTTTACGGTTCATAAAACATTCTCCGATGCAGCTCTACGCGCTGTTTTAGCTGATGTGCGGTAGCGTTTATCAAATAAAATCATAAATCCAGCTAGGGAAATAAGCACACCACCAATCCACATCCAACGAACAAACGGTTTATGATAAATGCGAAGTGACCATGCACCTTGGCTCAACTGCTCACCTAACGCTAAGTATAAATCACGTGTAAAGTCTGCATCTATGGCCGCCTCGGTCATAAACTGCATACCAATATCATACTTACGTTTTTCGGCATGTAAGCGTGTTACTAGCTCATTATTTTTAAGCACCGATACAACACCAGCATGACCACTGTAGTTCGGCCCGCGAATAGTTTTAACACCATCAAAGCGGTATTCATACTCGTTAAGCTGAACTGTGTCGCCTTGTTTCATCGATACGTCACGCTCAACCGAATACGCCGATGTAAGCGTTACACCTGCAATAACAAACGAAATACCAATATGCCCAAGCACCATAGCCCAGTAACTTACACCTAAGCGTTTTAAACCTTCTTTTAAGGTGCCATGCACAGCAGATTTAGTGTAAATGTCGATCCCAGTTGATATGGCAATCCAAACCGCAAGCGTAGTGGCTAGTAGCGTAAGTGGTTTTACTAAATCGTAACTTGAAAACAACCAAGCACAGGTAATCACTACACTGGCTAATACGCCCATTAATATTTTGTTTTGTAAGAAAGCCCATTTATTTTGCTTCCAGCGTAAAAATGGTCCTATACCCATCAAAATAGCAAATGGTACTAAAATTATTGCAAACATCTTATTAAAAAATGGTTCGCCAATAGAAATACTGCCCAAGCCCATTTCTTTATGAACCATAGGTAATAACGTACCCAGTAATACGATTAATGTAGCAACTACTAAAAATATATTATTGAGCCATAACGCCACTTCGCGTGATACAAACTTGTATCGGCCTTCACTATGTACTTGCGATACACGCAGTGCATATAACGCTAAGCCACCACCTACAACGATGCCTAAAAAGGCGAGTATAAATAAGCCTCTATCAGGGTCTGTTGCAAAAGCATGCACCGATACAATAATACCCGAACGTACAATAAAGGTGCCTAACAAGCTTAATGAAAATGCTGCGATAGCAAGTAGTACGGTCCACGATTTAAATACACCACGTTTTTCGGTTACGCTTAATGAGTGTAGTAATGCTGTTGCAACAAGCCATGGCATTAATGATGCGTTTTCGACTGGATCCCAGAACCACCAGCCGCCCCAGCCAAGCTCTGAATATGCCCACCAGCTACCAATTGTGATTCCTAGCGTTAAAAAGCCCCATGCAGTCATTGTCCACGGACGTGACCACTTAGCCCATGTGTTATCAAGTTTGCCGGTTAACAACGCAGCAATAGCAAAAGAGAAAGCAACTGATAGCCCTACATAACCCATGTACAGTAATGGCGGGTGAATAATCATGCCCGGATCTTGAAGTAACGGATTTAAATCACGCCCTTCAACAGGGAAATAAGGAAGTAGGCGCTCAAACGGGCTTGAAAGTAGTAAGGTGTACATCATAAAACCCACACCTAAAAAGCCAAGTACGCCCAATACGCGAGCACGTAACACCCAAGGCAATGATTTAGAACGCGCAGCGACAACGGCGGTCCAACCTGCTTGCATTACTAACCACAGTAAAATAGCGCCTTCATGACCGCCCCACGTAGAGGTGATTTTATAGTACCAAGGCAGCGTACTACTTGAATGATACGCTACGTAAGATACGGTAAAGTCGTCTGTTAAACTTGCATAAATAAGTGCAGCAAAAGAGATTAGTACAAAAGCAAACTGGCCTATTGCTAAAGATGGAGCCGCACGCATTAATCGAAGATTACCAGTATGCGCGCCCCAAAGAGGAAAAATACACAGTAAAACGCTTAGCACCATGGCAAGCGTTAAAGAAAAATAACCAATTTCTGGGATCATAGCTAATTACCACTATCTAAGTTGTATTTTGGTTTTTCGTGCTTAATACCTTTAACTGCCTCTGCAACTTCTGCTGGCATATATTCTTCGTCATGCTTTGCTAGCACTTCAAATGCTTCAATAACATTAGGCTCGACTAATACGCCCTGCGCTACAATGCCTTGCCCCTCACGAAACAAGTCTGGCAATATGCCTTGATAACGCACTGTCACTAATGGACCTGTATCTATTAGCTTAAAGCTTACTTGTAAGCTTTGTTCATTACGCTCAACCGTGCCTGGCACAACCATGCCGCCAATACGTAACTTTTGACCTATATGTGGTTTTTCTTTGTTAGGGCCTTTGCCATCAATTAATTCGCTTGGCGTATAAAAAAGATTAATATTTTCTTGCAGTGCATAAAGCACTAAACCAATTGATCCACCAATACCAAACAGTACGGCAATAATTACCAATAGGCGCTTTTTACGTCTAGGATTCATGAGATTTGTTCCTGCTTAGCTTTTTTAATTCGCGCTTCACGTATTATTTGTTGCTCCACTGAAGCCATAATACGCTTGGTGTCTCTCAAAGAGTTCACTAAAATACCGAGTAAAATAAGTGCGCATGTACCAAAAGAAAGCCAGACATAAAATCCATAACCTCCCATTGCAATAAAATCAGAAAAAGAGTCAAACTGCATAATTACCCCTTATTTAACAACGAGCGCACCCACGGTCGGTGCTTTTCACGTTGCAAAATTTCATTTTTAAGACGAATTAAAGTCACTGTTCCAACAAAAGCAGCAAAGGCTAAAATATTAACCATAAGAGGCCAGAACATACTTGGATCTATTGCTTTTGTGTCTAGCTTTGTAATGCTTGCACCTTGATGTAACGTATTCCACCACTCAACAGAGTAATGAATAATAGGTAAATTAATTACGCCAACAATTGCTAAAATAGAAGCCGCACGCCCTGCTGACTTCTTATCTTCAAATGCATGGTAAAGCGAAAGCACACCAAGATATAAAAATAATAAAATAAGCTCAGACGTTAAACGTGCATCCCATACCCACCAAGCCCCCCACATAGGCTTACCCCATGCAGCGCCAGTAATTAGCGCTATAGCAGTAATACATGCACCAACAGGCGCAATAGCAATAACAGCAAGCTCGGCATTTCGTAGTTGCCATACAAGTGCAACAATGGCGGCAATTGCCATTGAGGAGTAGGCGCCCATGGATAAAATGGCAGAAGGCACATGAATAAAGATGATACGGTAGCTGTCTTTTTGTTGGTAATCGGCAGGTGCAAAACCAAGCCCCCATACCCATCCAACAATCATACTAACTACGGTAACTACGGCAAAATAAGGCAGTAACGTATTGCATAACTGGTATGCACGCTCTGCTTTAGCATAGGGATGTAACCACTTCCACATTAACTTACACTCACTTTTAAAGCTGACGATATGGCAATTGGTGCGCTAATAATAGCAATAAGTAACATTGCACCAAGGATGGCAAGCTGCCCACTATAATCCAGTGACATTGTACTGGTATCGATAGCCGACGTTGCAAAAATCAAAACAGGAATATACAAAGGCAGTACGAGTAAACTCATCAAAATACCTCCTTTTTGTAGCCCCACAGTAAGCCCAGCGCCTATTGCGCCAATAAAGCTCAATAATGGTGTGCCTAATAATAATGTTAAAACGGTTGCTGTTAATGCCGTACTTTCTAGGTTTAACAACAACGCAAACAACGGGGTCATTAATACAAGTGGTAAACCTGTTACCACCCAATGAGCAGCCACTTTAGCGAGTACGGTTAGCGATAATGGATAAGAGGATGCAATTAACTGCTCCAACGAGCCATCGTTAAAATCATCCCTAAACAACTTATCTAGGCCCAACATGGTAGAGAGTAATGCGGCAACCCAAATAATACCTGGCGCCATTCTCGCAAGTAGACCGGGCTCAGGCCCTATTGCTAACGGAAATAATGAAATTACAATTAAGAAGAATAAAATAGGATTTACAATTTCGGCGCGCTGGCGAAACGCAAGTTTTACATCTTTGGTAAATACCGCACTAAATAGCAACCAATAAGAGTGTTGACGAGTCATTAGTGGCGATACTCCAGTGTAACCGTTTGTAAGTTACTAAAGTGGGTCGTTAAGTCTTGGTGGGTCGTTAATAAAATGGCACCACCGCTTTGTAAGTGTTCAGTAAATCGCTGCTGTAAAAAGGCGACACCGCTTTTATCAAGCGCGGTAAATGGCTCATCAAGTACCCATAATTTAGCATCACTTAACCAAAGCCTAACTAGCGCTACACGTCGTTGTTGTCCAGCAGATAGCATTCTAACGGGTACATCTTCGAGTCCAACAAGGCCAAGTTGCGCTAAAATAGGATATAAATCAGGCTCATTTATGTAGCCATTGATTTGTAACCAGTGGCGAACATTTTCAACTGCACTAAGCTGAGTACTTACACCTGTTTTATGCCCTATAAAAAGCAGCTCTCTGGCATACTCTTCATAGTACTTAGATATAGGTTGTTCTTGGAACAGAACAGACCCTTCATCAGGCACAGAAAAGCCAGCAATAATACGCAATAGCGATGTTTTACCAGCCCCATTAGGACCCGCTAATTGCATGATTTGACCGCTATTAAGGCTAAAATTAAGATCCGCAAACAAACAACGATCTTGCTTGATGCAGGTGACGGACTTAATGTGTAACAAGATGACGATTCTCTCTGCCAAAAATTAGGCGTTAGTCTACCATAATGATAGGGTAATACGAATATTGCTTTATAATCGATTAACAAAAACTTGATTTAAAATAATGAATACACCAACGCAAATAACATTATCTAACTCATTGGTTATCAATCAATCTGCTCACAGCCAGACCAATGAGTTACCACAGTTACCTAGTGAGGTACTTGCGGCTAAAAACATCCAATTTTCGAAAGACTCGATTACGCTTGATGTATTTATTGATAAACATTGGCAAACATTAAGGCTTGGCACTTCAAGCGCACCACAAAACCTGCAAAAAATAGTCAGTGCTAACATACAAATCAGCCCTGATGGTAAGCAGCTCAACATCTCGCCAAACAGTACAACCCTTACTTTAAATCAGCCAGTACAATTACAGCGCTTGTTAAATTATGTAAGCACGGGCACTGAGGTACAAAGCCAACCAATGGATGTACAGGTTGCTGTATCCCCGTCTCCCAAGTTAGTTATTGATAAACTCAACGCAAATATTGCCATAAATAAAGACGTAGCCCAGTTACTTACAACTGAACAGCCTTTAAAAGTAGTTGTTAGTACGACTAATAAAGGCGCACAGATTAATGTTATTAACCGCTTTGCTGATACAGTTCACTCGCAACCACTTAGCCAAACTAAACTTACTAATTTACTCGCGGCCTTATTACCCAGTGCGCAGCTTCAAGTAACACCAAAACTGGCTATTTTAACTCATCCTCAAAAGTCAGGTTCATTTACAACACCTATTACTAATCAACAACTTGCCGAGCTACCTAATACACCGATTAAAGTAAATTTAGTAAACCAGGCAGATAAATTATTTATTAAAACTGATACAAACAATATAAAAGTAACGCTTAACAACTCATTCTCAAAACCATTTAACGAGTTACTTTTAGCGCAAAAAAGCAATGCACCTGAAGTAGCCGTTTCTGCGAGTAATATTAAAGTAAATCCATTATTGACCCTAAATAGTCCAATAAAATCGTGGTTACAAAATAGTTTTAGTGATTTAAAAACGCGAATTAATGATGCGGTTAAATATTTTGAAAATAAGCCTTTTGCTACAATAAGTAAATCTGAGTTAACGCAGCTATCAACTTCGCCTACGCAACAAAAAACGTCTTTAGCTATACAACTGAGTGAATCACCGCTAAATAGAGTTAACATTACTCAAAGTGTAAGTACTGCGTTAAATAACAATACGAGTAATATTTTGTCAGAGCATTTTTCAAGGCTCCCGCCTATTGTACAATTAACGCAACTAGTAAAAGGAAGTGTTAGTGTTTGGCAAACACCTGCTAACACAGCAACAACCTACACGCCAATAACAAATAATACTACCCCAGGTGAAGTGGCGAGCGCTAAGCCAAGTGATTTAAAAGCAAGCCAATTAAAACCCCTTATTACTAGTGAAAACAGTAAATCGAACACCTTGCTTAACCCTACCAATGAAGTAGTCACTAAAGGACTTACCACCTCCTCAGCACAGCTTGCAATAAACGATAACAATCAAAACAACACAAGCACAGTGAACACTAAAAGCATTACCTTGTTAACTGAGCCGTTATCTAATGCGCCCTCTCGTAGTCAAATGCTACAACCAATAGAAGCAAAACTATTAAGTACATTATTAAAGCTTCCTGATGCCACAACCCCTACAGATAGGCTGGCTTACAATAAACAACTTTTAAGCAGTCAAATTACTGATATTACAAATAAGGCAATAAAAGACACCCCTGATTTAACTCGCTTAATTAATCAAGCATTTAACCGTATGGTTTCAAGTAATAACATAAACCCTGCAACCATACAGCGTGAGATACTTGCTACTTTACAGCCCACTCAACTAGCGGGTGATATGCTGCAAAGTAGTTTCACTAAAGGGCTTGAGCAGGTGGCTGTGAGTATTTTAGCTGCGCCTCTGATTAGCCAATCCGTAACGCCTATCAGTTTTAATAATCAAACTGGCTTAGATGCTCTCTTACAAGTACTTATACCTACTTTTAAAATGGGTAACACGGGAGCAAAAATGCTTGAACAGCTTCAACAAGCTCAAGTACAAGCTTTGGCCAGCGAAATCGTACACGTTAAAAACACACTTACCCAAGTAAGTGTCTCAACACCAAATCAACAGTCAGACACAAACCCGCTTGCACAATTTTTATTACCGATGAGATTACCTCCAGAAGCAGCCCAAACAGAAATAACACTTGGACAGTATAAAAAGCCAAGCGCCGGTAAATTAGAAGATAAAAATGTATGGTTTGTCAGATTAAACTTTGATTATGCCCAACTTGGGCAGCTACAAATTACTGCAGAGTTAATGGATAAAGCAATCGATTGCCAGCTATTAGCCTCGAGCCAAGAAGTAAGTGCAATTGCTCACCCTCACTTAGATAATTTAAGATCAAAACTAGCTAAACATGGCTTACAAGTTGGCGAGCTCAATTTAAGGCGAGGCGATGCCAACAATCAGGCATTCTATAAATCTCACGCAATTATTAATATTAAGGTTTAGCTATGAGTGAAACACCGATTAATAAATCGGCCATTGGGCTTTTGTACGAAGCTGGTAACACACCCACTGTAAGTGTTAAGGGGTTTGGTGAATTAGCTGATGAAATAATAGCTGCGGCTAAACTAAAAGGAATTATGATCCACGAAGATGCAGCACTTGCTAAAACGTTGTCGCATTTAGAGTTAGGAGAAGAAATTCCTAAAGAGCTTTATTATGTTATTGCAGAGCTTATTGCGTTTTCGTATGTATTAAGAGGTCAATTTCCGCCAGGTTGGCAGGATTTTCAAGGTAAGTTAAATATTAAGGCTTGAGCCAATTTATCCGCACATAAAAAAAGGCGCTAAGCACCTTTTTGTTTATGTAATGAAAATAGTAATTCGGCTTCTGCTCGTGGTAGTTCGCACTCGCGTATTACTTCATCAAGGTCTGCACCTAACTCAACCATTTTTACAGCACGAGAGTAAATTTTAGCATCAGGGTCATCGTATTTTTGCGCCGCTTGCTGTTGCATTAAATCTTGGTTTTGTTGTTCAACTTCAAGCACTCGCTTACCAATACTTAAGAGCCCGGTTCTAATCTCCGAAATTTCACTGCGCAAAATATGAGTCTGCTCAGAGCTATCTTTAAGCTGCTGCGATACAGCATTAATTTCATTCGCGTGTTTATTTTTTAATGCAATAATTAACGCCAGCGATATAAGTCCTACCGCTAACGCTGATATAGCTATACTAAGTAACACCATAATTTATTTGGTAAAGCTTATATATCGCTTAACTCATCCCATTCGTCATCACTGAGTAACTTATTTAAATCAACCAAAATCAGTAATTCATTATCGCGGTTACAAACACCTTGAATAAACTTAGCGCTTTCTTCAGTACCAACATTTGGCGCACTGTCGATTTCAGAGCTGCGCAAGTAAACCACTTCCGATACGCTGTCGGCTAAAATACCAATAACTTGCTCTTCTGCTTCAATAATTAAGATGCGAGAGTTGTCAGTTGCATCAGCAGCTAGCAAACCAAAACGTGCGCGAGTATCAATAACGGTAACAACGTTGCCGCGTAAGTTAATAATACCAATCACATATGAAGGCGCACCTGGTACAGGAGCTATCTCTGTATAACGAAGTATTTCTTGTACTTGCATTACATTTACGCCGTAGGTTTCTTCCTCTAGCTTAAACGTAACCCACTGTAAAATTTCATCGTTATTATCTGCGTTTTTATTTGCTGACAGTAATTTATCTTGATTCATGCTATTACCCCGTAATGGTCATTACTACTGACGGCTATCTAAGCCTTTCTCTAATAATATATTTAAATTATCTACGTCTATCAAAGCACACATTTTTTCTTTTATAACGCCAGCAAGCCATGGGCGCTTGCTTTTATTTGTACGCCATTTTACATCTTCTTTACTCAATGTAATGTTATTTATCAACTTCTCAGCTAATAAACCCCACTGGCTATCACCTAATGTAATCAAATATTGATAATCTAAAGATGCCTCTAATTTATCATCATATTTTTCTGGCATAACCCAACGCGCAGTATCAACAACATTAAGCTTTTCTTCTCTGTTGAGCATAACGCCTTTAAACCATTTTGGCTTACCAAACAAATGATTTACTTCACCTAATTGATGTATTCCACCTAGTGCTTTTAATGGCACAGCCAAGGTCAAGCCAGCAACTTCAAAAAATAGTGCCTGAAATTCACCATCAAAATAGTCTGATTGGCTAGTAGTTACAATCTCCAGCTCTGGCTTTTCTATAGTAGTAATTGCAGGTGCTATTACTTCCTCGTCAACCACTTCATTAACTTTTTCGGTTTCAAACGCTGGCTCAGCTATTGGCTCAATTTCAACATTGAGCAAGTCATTATCAAATGTGCTCTCTGCTGCTTTTAATTGTTCTTTAGGTTTTGAATGAATATGCTTGTGTTGTGAATCATCAGGGATTTGCTCAAGTAATTTTGCAACTGGCTCAAGGTTATCTACAGGCTCATCTTCACATAACAAAGCCCCGAGGTATTGTTTCATTACTTTTTCATTAGCAAACAATTGCTTACTCATTCATTAACCTTGTTCAATTAAATATTCTAGCAGTGCTTTATATGCGTATACACCGCGTGAGCGAGGACAATACTCTACAGGTACTTTTTGTGCAAAGCTTGCATCTCTAAATTTGGTATCCACCGGTATCACACCTGGCCAGACTTTATCACCATATGTACTTTGCAATGTTTTGTATGCCTCTAACGATGCTTTGGTACGTTTGTCGTACATGGTAGGAATTATAGTATATTGATAATCTTTTGCTTGAGAGGATTGCATCAAATCCATAGTACGCATCATTCTATCAAGCCCTTTGAGTGCTAAAAACTCCGTTTGCACCGGTACTAAAATTCGCTCACTTGCTGCAAGCGCATTGACCATTAACACCCCTAAAACTGGAGGGCAATCTAAAATGGCATAATCGTAATGTTCGCTAATTTTTGCAAGCGCTTTTTTTAGTATTAACCCCATCCCTGTTTTATTACCCATACTTCGATCAAGCGTAGCTATTGCCATAGTTGCAGGTAAAATATCCAGGTTTTGGAGTGTTGATGGACACAAAGCTTGGAGTATCTCTTCACTTTGCATACTTGTTCCACGCGCAAAAATATCGTACACACTGACTTCTAAATCCTCGGAGTCAATGCCAAAGTAATAAGTGAGTGACGCATGAGGGTCTGTATCTATAAGCAATACACGCTTGCCTTGTAATGCCAAAATACCGGCAAGACTCACTGCGGTAGTTGTTTTACCAACCCCCCCTTTTTGATTAGCGACAGTCCAAATTTTCACATTACATCCTAATTACTGTTCATTGCGCGTTGTTATGCGAATACCACCATGAGGCAAACGAATTATTTTTATTGTATCGTCATCTGAAGGAAGCTCAATTTCAGGTTCAACCACTGCAGGCTCATCAGTTTGCTCGTCACTTTTAACCTCTTGTTTTGGCGGTAATCCATACTTAGAAAGTGCGATAACAACTTTACGATTTTCTGCGCGCCCTTGTTCTGTATCGTTACTTACAAAAGGTGAATATTGGCCATAACCTTCTATCGCCATTCTAGCTGAATTAATGCCTAATGCTTCCAGCTCTACTAAAATTGACGTGGCTCTAGCTACCGACAGTTCCCAATTTGAGCGAAATATTTCATTACGAATACTTTCATCATCAGTATAACCTCGTACTCTTACATAGTTATCTACTGGTGCAATAATATCTTTAACAATCTTGACGACCTGTTTTGCTCGAGAGTGTGCAACTGAACTACCACTTGAAAATAACATACCTGAGCTTAGCTCTATAATCAGCCAATCTTGGTTCAGCTCTAAACTGGCTTCTCCATCACGGATTTCATCAATAAGCGCTGACTGTAATTTAATTAATAAACTATCAAGAGGTTTGCCTAAATACTTTTGCTGGATGTTGCTTGTATCACTTTGGCCGTCGAGTAGCTCAGGACCTTGCTCTTCTTTTAATATACTTTCGCCATAAAGAACTTCTTGTTCAGGTGTCACTCTATCTGTCAATATTCCATTACCGTTGACACCTTCACCTTGCTGGGAGTATTGGCGAGCTGACTTATCAAAAACCTGTTCAAGGGAATCTGACAATATTTGGAATTGTTCTTCTTTATTAATCGCTATCGCATACAGAACCACAAAAAAAGCAAACATAATAGTCATATAATCGGCATACGATACAAGCCAACGTTCGGTATGTTGACTTTTAGCAGCAGAGTGACGAAGTCGTCGGCGTAACATGTTATTCGTCCACTAAATTAGGGCGCTCTACACGATAGGCTTCAAGCTTTAATTCTATATTTACTGGGCTTTCACCTATGCTTATTGCAATAACGCCTTCAGCAAGCATTTCATGGTAAAGCATTTTTTGCTCTACACGCTGTTTTAACTTATTTGCCATAGGTAAAAACAATAAATTAGCTAAACCAACACCATAAATGGTCGCAATAAATGCCGTTGCAACGCCGGCGCCAAGCATTTGTGGATCGGTAATAAACGACATTGCCTGTATTAAGCCAAGCACCGCACCTAAAATACCAATGGTAGGGCTGTAACCCCCCATTGCTTCATAAACACGCGCGGCTTCAAGCAAACGATCACGCTCTAGCAGTAAATCAATTTCAAGCGTGTCACGTAGTTTTTGCTCTGAGCAGCCATCGACAAGTAAGCTTAAACCTTTTGCTGCATACGCATCTGGGTGAGCTAAGGCTTCATTCTCAAGCGCTAAGTAACCTTCTTGACGTGCTTTATGAGACCATCGTTTAACTTGCTCTATTGCGTCTTCAATATCGTATTGTGGTGCAACAAAAACCCACGAGCTCATATTTAGCATCTTTTTGAATGTGCTAGCAGAGGTTTGCAACATAACAGCGCCAAGCGTGCCACCTAGTACAATAATAAGCGCAGGGCCATTAAATAAAGCTGAAACAACACCGCCTTCTAAAGAATAACCTAGACCTATTGCACTAAGTGCTACCAATAGTCCAAATATTGAGAGTTTATCCACAACCTACCTCTCTCATTATACGCGCTGCAACATCGCTCAATGCTAAGCTTTCACTTGAAAGCCCCGCATTAGCAATGGCTTGGGGCATTCCATAAACGACACAGCTTTTCTCATCCTGTGCCCAAATAGTTGCCCCCGTTTGTTTTAACATTCTTGCACCATCACGACCATCAGCGCCCATACCTGTTAAAACAATAGCAAGTACATCGCCTTGATACGTTTTAGCTGCACTAGCAAACGTTACATCTACGCTTGGTTTATAACTTATTCTCTCGCTATGATCTTCAAATACGCGCAGCGTTCTATTTGCTCCACGCCCCTCTACCATCATCTGCTGTCCGCCAGGCGCTAAATAAGCAGTTCCTGGTTGTAAACGATCGCCTTGTTGTGCTTCTTTCACTTTTATTTGGCACAAACCGTTTAAGCGCGCTGCAAACGCGGGTGTAAATGCAGCTGGCATGTGCTGTATAAGTAAAATAGGGTGAGGAAAATTAGCAGGCAATTGAGTCAATATAGTTTGCAAAGCAACAGGACCACCTGTAGAAGTACCAATAGCTAAAAGTTGATATTGTTTTCCACTTGCTCGCATTGAGGTAACATTTGAACTTGTCGATGCAGCAGGCGCAGCTCTTTGAAAGCTTCTACCAGGCTGCTTGGTTTGAGTTGTTGATGTGCTTGCTCTTTGCGAAAGTGAACTTGTTGGTTTAGTTGAAATGGCTGGTTTAACTGGTGTTGCCGCTCTAAATGTTCGCGGTAAACGTCTTCGCCCTATATCTTTTACTTTACTTTGCAAAAGCTTAATTGCATCTTCATTATTGCGCGCAATATCTTCAAATTTTTTCGGTAAAAAATCCATTGCGCCAGCATCTAACGCATCAAACGTTGCTGTTGCACCATCACGTGTAAGTGATGAAAACATTAAGATAGGAGTTGGGTTACTCGCCATTATCTCTTTAACTGCGCTAATACCATCAAGCACAGGCATTTCGACATCCATGGTGATCATGTCAGGACGCAATTGAGCTGCTTTCTCAACAGCCTCTCTGCCATTAACAGCAAAGCCTATAACTTGTATATCGCTATCTTGCTCAAGGATTTCGCTTACTCTACGGCGAAAAAAGCTTGAATCATCAACAACTAAAACTTTAACGGCCATTTAGCTCTCTTATTAAATTTATGCGTAGGTATATATTAAATATATACCTACTTTATTATTAGCCTGCGTAATGTTTTAACATGTTTGGAACGTCTAAAATCAGTGCAATGCCACCATCCGAAGTTATTGTAGCCCCTGCCATACCTGGCGTTCCTTGAAGTAACGCATCGAGCGGCTTAATCACTACTTCTTCTTGGCCAATCAATGAGTCAACAACAAAGCCTATTTGTTGCGTACCAATTTGTACAATAACGACGTGACCTTTAGATTTTCGCTGAGAACGATCTGAGCCTTTTACTAACCAATGCTCAAGGTAAAATAACGGTATCGCCTTTTTACGCACAATAATTGTTAATTGCCCATCAACTACATTCGTCTTCGTTAAATCCAAATTGAATATCTCACTAACACCAGCCAGTGGTAACGCAAATGTTTGTGCGCCAACAATGACCATTAATGTCGGTAATATAGCCAAGGTAAGTGGTACTTTTATTTCTAAAATAGTACCGACACCAAGTTCAGACTGAATGCTTACTGAGCCATTAAGTTGCGTGATCTTAGTTTTAACTACGTCCATTCCTACACCACGGCCTGAAATATCAGATATTTCTTCTTTTGTAGAAAAGCCAGGTGCAAAAATCAGGTTATATGCTTCGGTGTCAGAAAGTCGACTCGCTTGGTCATGATCGAGTACGCCTTTACTAATTGCAATTTTTTTCAGTTTTTCAGCATCCATACCTGCACCATCATCTTTGATGGTTAGCAAAATATGGTCGCCCTCTTGAGACGCTGATAAAGTAACATTACCTGTTCTAGACTTACCTGCAGCTTCACGGACAGCGGGCATTTCAATACCATGGTCAACTGAGTTTCTAACTAAATGCACAAGTGGATCTGCAAGTGCTTCAACTAAGTTTTTATCTAGATCGGTTTCTTCACCAATAAGCTTTAAATCAATATCTTTATTTAAGCTACGTGCTAAGTCGCGTACAACGCGAGGGAAGCGACCAAATACTTTCTTAATTGGTTGCATTCGCGTTTGCATAACCGCACCTTGAATATCCGCAGTCACTACATCTAAGTTAGAGATTGCTTTACCCATCGCTTCACTGTCTGAGTTAGTCGCTAAACTAACCAAACGATTTCGTACAAGAACTAACTCACCAACCATATTCATAATTTGATCGAGTCGTTTTGTATCTACGCGAACGGTGGTTTCTGCAGCTGGTGGCGCTGATTTTTTTGGAGCTGCTGCTGGTGGTGCTTTAGCTGCTGGCTTCTCTGGCGCTTTTTCAACTGGTTTTGGAGTAGGAGCTTTAGCTGGCGCAGCTTTTTTTACTGGTTCACTCACTTGTTTAGCTGGCGGTGAAACAGGTTCAGGTTGTTTTGCAGCTGGCGCACTTTCTATCGATTTAGGAGCAGTACCTTTACCATGAAGTTCATCAAGAAGCGCTTCAAATTCGTCATCACTAATTTCATCATCTGATGAATTAACTGTATTTGCCGCTGGTGTAGCTGGTTCTACAGGTGTTTTATTGGCATCATTTTGTTCAGGTTTGCTAGTAACTTCACCAAAACTGCCAACACCATGTAACTCATCTAATAAGCTGTCAAATTCATCATCAGTAATATCACCATTAAAATCACTACTACTACTTGCTACTGGTTTTTCAACTGCAGGACCTTGTCCTTTACCGTGTAGCTCATCAAGTAAGCTTTCAAATTCGTCTTCAGTGATTTCATCTATTTCAGCATCGCTAACCGAAGGCGCTCCGCTAAATAGTTCATCAAATGCAAACGGATCTTCATCATCAGCTACCGGTGTATCCACCACTTCATTATGAGGTTGTTCAACCTCTGTTTGTGAAGAGGCTTCATTGGCTTCGGCTTCTGTTGGAGGTAGACCTAAGATATGAAGAGTATGAAGTAATTCAGGATCTGCAGGTTCAGGCTTGTCTCTGTTTTGGATAGTCGCAAACATCTCATTAATGGTGTCTAGTGCTTGTAAAATAACATCCATTAACTCTGAGTTGACTGTTCGCACGCCTTGACGTAGTAAATCAAATACGTTTTCAGCACCGTGACAAGCATCAACAAGCTCTGTCATAGCTAAAAAGCCTGCACCACCTTTTACAGTGTGAAAACCTCTAAATATAGCGTTTAGTAACTCGGTATCTTCTGGATTATTTTCCAGCTCAACTAACTGTTCAGATAAAAGCTCTAGGATTTCTCCAGCCTCTACAAGAAAGTCTTGTAAAATATCTTCATCGACTTCAAACATGCAGTTACTCTCCTCTTAGAAGCCCAAACTTGATAAAAGATCATCAACTTCATCTTGATCAGATACAACATCATTACGCGATTCTTTATCAATAATAGGGCCTTCAGGACCTGCTAAAGTTTGTGTGGCAACTGGTTCTTTTATTTTTTGTTGTTCTACTTTATTCGCGGTGCTGTTACTGTCGTCTTGTTCAGCAAACGCAGTTAAAAGATGCAGTAAACTTTCTTCTACTTCCCTAACAAGTTCAATAACACGGCGAATAACTTGACCTGTTAAGTCTTGATAGTCTTGAGCCATTAATACATTTGTCATTAAGTTTTGAAGCTCATCAGTCTTATGATGAGAGTTGTTCATAAACTTATCGATGCTATGGCAAAGTTGCTTAAACTCACCAAGCTCAATCTCGCGGCTCATTAAACGATCCCATGTCGGTTTGATATGAGATATTTCGTCCGCTAACTGTTGGGCTATAGGAAGACTCGCTTCCACTGCATCCATTGTTTTATTAGCCGCATTTTCTGTCATTTCTATAACATAATTAAGCCGCTTTTTAGCATCTGGAATCGCATCTGTCGTTATATCAGTTAAGCGAGTATCAAGCTCAAAACTTTTAAGAGCTTCGTGCAGTTGACGAGTCAACTTTCCAACTTCAGCAAATAATTCAGATTGCTCTTTAGAAGCAGCCTCTAAAATCAACTGATTTGCTTTGTCTTGCTCATCATTTTCTAAAAAAACAACGAGCTGACGAGCTTGTTCTAACGTTATTTGAGGCGCAGCTGGTGCTGGCATAAGCCTCTCCCCCATCATTAGCCTAAGCGTTCAAATACTTTTTCTAATTTAGTTTTTAATGTTCCAGCCGTAAATGGCTTAACAATATAACCATTCACGCCAGCTTGCGCCGCAGCTATTATTTGTTCTTTTTTAGCTTCTGCCGTTACCATTAATACAGGGATATGTTTTAACTTCTCGTCTGCACGTATTGCTCTTAAAAGATCAATACCCTGCATTCCAGGCATATTCCAATCCGTAACTACAAAATCAAACACTTGATTTTGCAACATAGGCAAAGCTGTAGACCCATCATCAGCTTCTTGAACGTTAGTGAAACCTAAGTCACGTAACAGGTTTTTTATAATGCGTCTCATCGTTGAAAAATCATCAACTACAAGAATTTTCATGTTTTTATCCAAAACATCCCCCAGTGAGGTATTAACCTTTGTTTACTTACTACTAATTTATCCAGTCATTGATTTTAGCTTTAAGCTTAATCATCGCCTGACCATGTATCTGACTTACACGCGATTCACTTACATCGAGTATATGTCCTATTTCTTTTAAATTCATTTCATCGTTGTAGTACAAAGAAAGCACCATTGCATCACGCTCTGGTAATGACTTAATTGCACTTAGCAAAGACTCATTAAACCTATCATTTTTAACATTATTAAAAGGTTTATCTTGTGCTAAATCTTGGCCTACAGGAGTAATAACATCCTCATCTACACCAAGGTCTTCAATGCCTAATATTTTACTCGTATTCGCATCATTTAAAATATGATGGTACTCATTGAGCGAAATTTCAAGTTTTTCAGCAACTTCTATGTCCGTTGGTTCGCGGTTCAGACTACTTTCGAGCTCAGTAATTGCTTCTGCAACTTGCCTGTTTTTACGGTGAACTGAACGAGGAGCCCAATCACCACGGCGCATTTCATCAAGCATAGCACCGCGAATACGAATACCTGCAAAAGTTTCAAAGCTTGCGCCTTTTGTTGCATCAAAGTTTTTCGAAGCTTCTATTAAGCCTATCATTCCTGATTGAATTAAATCATCAAGTTGAACGCTAGGTGGTAATCGAGCAATTAGATGACATGCCACTTTTTTAACAAGTGATGCATGCTTCTCAACAATCACATTTAAATTTTGTGTTGATTGATATCCCATAGCTCTATTCACCAGTGTTGTCATAATTAACCGTTTACTAGTTTCTCAATGAAAAACTCTAAATGCCCAGATGGTTGGTTGGGTATTGGCCATTTAACTGCTTTTGTTGCCAGCGTTTTAAACGCAAGAGCGGCTGGCGAATTTGGAAAGAGCTCTACTATTACTTTTTGACGACGCGTTGCTTTGCGCATATTTTCGTCATAAGGAACCGTTGCTACTAGCTCCATTGACACATCTAAAAAGCGATCGGTAACTTTAGATAGTTTTGCAAACAATTCAGTACCTTCACGCATACTGCGGACCATATTTGCAACAATTTTGAACTTATAAACACCATGCTCGCGGCTTAATACTTTAATAAGTGCGTAAGCATCGGTTATTGATGTTGGTTCATCGCACACTACAACCATTACATCTTGTGCTGCTCGTGAGAAGCTTAGCACCATGTCTGAAATACCAGCGGCTGTATCTACAATTAAAATATCGAATTCGGTATTCAATTCGCTAAACGCACGAATTAGTCCAGCATGCTCCGATGGTGATAACTCAACCATACTTTGCGAACCCGATGTAGCGGGTACAATTTTAATACCAGCAGGACCTTCAACTAAAATTTCGTCAAGCTCACATTCACCAGACAAAACGTGTGACAAATTACGCTCTACACGTAAACCAAGCATCACATCACAATTTGCCAAACCTAAGTCAGCATCCAGTACTAGTACTCTATTACCTTGCTGCCCTAGTGCTATAGCAGTATTTAGAGAAACATTTGTTTTCCCCACCCCACCTTTACCACCGGTTACAGCGATAACTTTAACGCCGTTGTTATTGTTTTGACTCATTTTGCGCAGGCCGCTTGCTTGATCTAATACTGTGTTAATCATACATCCCTACTGTACTTGGCGCCACTGCTTGATGCCTTGAATGTTGTGCTTTTGTTCTTTTTAAATATAATTGCTCAGCCTTTTTCACTAGTTTTTCAGCATTTGCAACACGAATATCTTCTGGTACTCGTTGTCCATTAGTAAGATACCCTATTGGAAGGCGATTTTGAATCGCAATACTAATAATCTCACCCAAACTTAATGATTCATCCAACTTGGTAAAAATACAACCACTTAACTGTACTTTTTTAAAGTGGCGTACAGTTTCTTGTAGTACATTAATTTGCGCTGTGGCACTGAGTACTAGGTAGTTTCGAATATCCACACGCTGGTTGCGCATTAACGTATTTAACTGCTCAGTTAAGCGTAAATCTCGCTGGCTCATACCTGCCGTATCAATTAACACTAGACGTTTATTTCGTAAATGATATAAAACTTCAGCTAACTCATTAGCATCTTTAACTTGTTTTACACCACAACCAATAATACGACCGTAAGTTGCAAGCTGCTCATAAGCACCAATTCTGTACGTATCAGTGGTTATTAAGGCAACTTTATCGGCGCCATACTTTTGTGCACCTAGAGCTGCAAGCTTAGCAACTGTCGTGGTTTTGCCCACACCTGTTGGACCCACTAACGCATATACACCACCTTGGCGAAGTATTTCGTTATTGGTTGTTTGCATTTGATCTTCAACCATTGTTAGCAATGCTTTCCAGCCTTGTTGACGAGACACATCATCAGGTACAAAACATGCCATTTGCTGTGCTACTTCTTTATCGATACCCATACCGACTAAACGGTCAACCATACAAGCGCGTGTTGGATCGCGACGCGCCATATCTTGCTGCATCAAGCCTGATACTTGGTGCTCAAGTAATTGACGAATTGCGTTCATTTCTTCACGCATTGTTGTCATTTCTTCGCTTTCATTATTAGGTGCTTGTTGGCGAGTGGTTACTGGGCTATCTAAATCATCAAAGTCGCGGTCTAAATCATCAAAACCTAAGCTATCCGCTTGAGTTTGTGGACGAACTGGCGCAGAAGCTTCAGGAGCAAACATATTTTTAGTACGCTGCCCCATATTAGGTTCTTGATAGTTATCAGTAGTATCAATACCCGATTGTGAAAACATAGAAGCAAGTTCAGGGGAGCGAGGACGCGGTGATTGTCGCTCTAGTAATGCTTGTAAGCTGTCAGCAACCTTTGCTTGTGGCTCAGGCTTAGCACGCTGTGGCTCTGGTCTTACAAAGTTATGCATGCTTTGCTGTGGCGCTTGAGCACGAGGCTCAGCATTACGTTGTGGTTGCGCTGCTACTTTAGGGGCTGCTTTGTCATAATCAACTGCCGCTACAATTTCTACACCGTTAGCCAGCTTCTTATTTGACATAATAACCGCATCAACACCTAACTCATCTTTAACTTCTTTAAGTGCTGTGCGCATATCTTTAGCAAAAAAACGTTTAATTTTCATGATTCAACCCCTGTTAAAATCTTATTGTTGGCCTACCGAGCTTACAATTTTGATCTGTCTTTCGTCTGGTACCTCTTGATAAGACATCACTCTCAATCCTGGAATGGTGTACTTAACAAAACGAGATAACACAGTGCGTAACATTCCTGACGTTAGCAATATAGAAGGTTCGCCGGCCATTTCTTGATTTTGATGCGCTTGTGTCAATGACACTTGAAGTCGCTCTGCAAGTCCTGGCTCAATACCGGCACCTTCATCGCCTGCATTTTGTAATGACTGATGCAACATCTGTTCCAACTCAGGCGCCAAGGTTATGACAGGGATTTCTGATGACATTCCCACCGCATCTTGAACAATTAATCTACGCAGTGAAATACGCACTGCAGCCGTTAATACATCAGGGTCTTGACTACGTGGGCCATACTCAACAAGGGTTTGAACAATTGAGCGCATATCGCGAATAGCCACGCCTTCATTTAATAAATTTTGTAGTACTTTTACAATAACAGTTAATGGCAATACATCAGGTACTAGTCCTTCCACTAAGCGAGGATGGCTTTTAGCAAGCATATCAAGTAGGTTTTGAACTTCTTCATGCCCTAGTAATAACGCTGCACTGTTAGTTAATAACTGGCTAATATGAGTGGCAACTACCGTGGCTGAATCTACAACGGTATAACCTAGTGATTGTGCTTCATCTTTTTGATCTGGTTTTATCCATACTGCATCAAGGCCAAACGCAGGATCTTTTGTTTCAACCCCTTTAATTGGACCAAATACTTGTCCTGGGTTAATCGCTAGTTCGTCGCCATGCTTAAGCTCGCTTTCACCGGTTGAAACCCCCATTAGTGTTATTCTGTAAGCGTTAGGGTCAAGCTCTAAGTTGTCGCGTATATGTACCGGCGGCACTAAAAAACCAAGCTCTTGAGAAAGCTTTTTACGCACCCCCTTAATACGATTAAGTAGCTCACCACCTTGTGATTGGTCCACTAACGGAATTAATCTATAACCGACTTCTAAGCCAATTACATCAACCTGCTGAACGTCATCCCAGCCTAGTTCTTTTTGTTCTTGTTTATTAGCAACACCCGTTGCAACGCTTCCGCCATTAGCGGCCTCTTCAGCTTCTGTCGCAGCAGCTTTTAATTTACTTTGCTGTGTGTAGTAAGCTAAGTAACCGAGTAACGCACCTAAACTTAAAAAAGCAATATGCGGCATACCAGGCACTAAGCCCATGATGATCAAAATACCAGATGCAATAAAGAGTGACTTTTCGTTGCCTAGTTGTTTCTTAAATTGGTCCCCCATATTGAGCGACTCATTTTGGCGTGTTACAACAATCGCGGTACCAATTGAAAGCAGTAAAGAAGGGAGTTGAGCAACTAAGCCATCGCCAATGGTAAGTAATGTATATACTTCCATTGCATTGCCAAAACTCAAATTGTGCTGGATCATACCGACAAATAAACCACCAACAATATTGATGATTAGTATAACAATACCTGCAATCGCATCACCTTTTACAAATTTACTCGCACCATCCATTGAGCCGTAAAAATCAGCTTCGCGAGTTACTTCCTCGCGGCGGTCACGCGCTTGTTCTGCGCTGATAAAGCCTGCGTTCAAATCAGCGTCAATGGCCATTTGTTTACCCGGCATTGCATCAAGGGTGAAACGCGCAGATACCTCAGAAATACGACCAGCACCTTTAGTAATTACTACAAAGTTAATAATGATCAGGATTAAAAATACAACCAAACCAACAGCGTAGTTACCACCAATAACAACTGAGCCAAACGCTTCAATTACTTTACCGGCAGAGTCACCACCATTATGGCCTTCAAGTAATACAACTCGAGTACTGGCAACGTTAAGTGCTAAGCGCATAATTGTAGCGATTAGTAATACAGAGGGAAAAATACCAAATTCAACTGGCTTCATCGTGTAAACAGTTACAAGTAAAACCACTAATGCTAGAGCAATATTAAACGAGAAAAGGATATCGAGTAAAAATGGCGGTAGTGGTAAAATCACCATTCCCAAGGCAGCAAGCACAAGCAAAGGTGTACCTACCCCTTTGGCATAGTCTTTTTTATCTCTGTTAAGTTGTTGTAATACCGCTTTAAAACTCATAATTCTACAATTTCAAAAAATTGACACTACGTAGAATTTGCAATAACTATTCCAAGTTACTCAGTTAACGGTTTAATACTTGTAGGCATCGGGGATTGGCAGCTTTTTATTGAGCTTAGTTGGACGTTTACCGCGCCCTTTATTAAAGCGCTTAAGCTGAAATACATACGCTAAAACTTGCGCTACTGCGGTAAATAGCTGATCGGGTATTTGCTCCCCTACTTCAGCCGTATGATAAAGCGCTCGGGTCAACATGGGGGATTCTAATATAGGTACTTCATTCCCTATTGCTACTTTTCGAATTTGCATCGCCATTTCATCAATGCCTTTAGCAAGCACTATAGGAGCACCTGCGCGCTCCGTGTCGTATTTTAATGCTACAGAGTAGTGAGTTGGGTTGGTAACAATAACATCAGCGTCAGGAACATCTTGCATCATGCGGTTTTGCGACATTTGCCTTTGTGTTTGCCTAATGCGCGCTTTTATTTGTGGGTCACCTTCAGAGTTTTTATACTCATCTTTAATTTCTTGCATTGTCATTTTAAGTTGTTTGTTATGGTTGTAACTTTGAAATGGTGCATCAATGGCGGCAATAACAATTAAAGTGCACGAAAGGCCTAAAAACATCCACCCTAAAATCTCTAAGGCATGAATAATATTACCCGGCGCACTTTCTAAACTTAAATGCAGTATTTCATCAAAATAAGTATTAATTAAAAACACTGCAAAACTTGCTACTAAACCAAATTTTAAAAGTGACTTTACAAGCTCAATAGCCGCTTGTGGGCCAAACATCCGCTTAAAGCCTTTCATTGGCGACATTTTACTTGCTTTAGGTGCAGCAGCTTCCCAGCTAAAGTTAAAACCACCGAGTAACGTATTACCAATAAATGCAGCCAAAACGATAATTAACACAAACATAGCCATAGGAAACATCAACGCGTCTGCAACCTCTCCCCACACGGCAAACATTTTAGTGGTATCAAAGGCTTCGTTGCGGTTTAAGCTAAGGGTTCGGCCCATTACATTGTATAAACCTTTACCAATTTCAGGACCATACATCAAAAGCGATATAGCCGAAAAAATAAGTACAAACATGGTACCTAACTCTTTTGAGCGTGCTATTTGGCCTTTCTTTTTAGATTCTTCAAGCTTTTTGGATGTCGGTTCTTCTGTTTTTTCTTGTCCTGAGTCTTCAGACATGACTTTCTCCTAAGGTGAGCAACCAACTAAAGTACACATTAGCTCAACCATTTTTAACCATTGAAACTCAAACTGAGTAACAAAGTTACCTAGTGTCGCCCAAATAATAATAAGTCCCGCTACTAAGGTAAACGGAAAACCAATAGAGAAAATATTTAATTGCGGCGCTGCACGCGTCATAATCCCAAACGACATATTAATAACGAGCATTGCGGTAAGCGGTGCAAGTGAGAGTACCAGTGCTGTAGTAAACATCCAGCCGCCCCAAGTCACTATGTCCCAGTAATGATCTACAGACCACCATGTGCCATCAATGGGTAGCACTTGAAAGCTATGCACCACCATTTGAATCATCATTAAATGACCGTTAAAAGCAAAAAATAGCAAGGTGGCCAAAATAAGGAAAAACTGGCCAACCGCTGGGACGCTTGCGCCATTAGAGGGGTCAATAACCGAAGCAAAACCTAAACCGGTTTGCATCGCAAGTATTTGCCCTGCTAACACAAAAGTATTTAATAAGAGTATAGATGCAAAACCAATAGCAACACCAATCAGCATTTGTTGAATAACGACTAAAATCATCTCAAACGAAAATAAATTAGTGAATGTAGCGGGCGGCAGAACAGGAACGACAAGAAAAGTTACAACAACTGATAACCCCATTTTTATGCGCGTAGGGACATTTTTAGCACCTAAACCAGCCATAATCATAATCATTGAGCTAATGCGTACCAGGGGCAGCAAAAAATCGCTCAACCATTGAATAACAACTGAAAAGGGGTATTCCACGTTTAACCTGCAATTTCAGGAATAAGTAATACTAGGCGAGTAAAAAAATCCATCAGTTCTTGAGTAAGCCAGTGCCCACCTACAATTAGCGCACTAATGGTAATTAATAAACGAGGTAAAAAGCTCAACGTTTGTTCATTGATTGATGTTGCCGCCTGAAATACAGCAACCACTAAACCAATAATTAGGCCTGGGACTACAATTGCAGACACCAATTTAATAACTAAAAACAGCGCGTCACTTAGAATATCAACAAAAATTTCCGGTTCCATGTTGTACTCCTATCGTTGGGTCATGTTAATGCTTTGCATACTAAGTCCCTAAACCAAAGCTTTTAGCTAGAGTCCCCATCACTAAGCTCCAACCATCAACAAGTACAAACAGCATAATTTTAAACGGTAAGGACACTATCATGGGGGAAAGCATCATCATACCCATCGCCATTAATACCGAAGCGACCACTAAATCAACAATTAAAAATGGGATAAAAAACATAAACCCAATTATAAATGCCGTTTGCAGTTCGCTGGTTACAAAGGCCGGTATTAACACTATTAATGGCGTATCTTGTGGCGAATTTAGCTGATCGTAACCGGCAATTTTAGCAAACGTTTCTAAGTCTTTGAGACGCACTTGAGAAAGCATAAATGCTTTCATTGGCTCTTTAGCAAGCTCTAAAGCCTCTACTGATGTAACCTGCTCATTTAAGTAAGGCTCTATAGCTCGCTCGTTTACCTGCTGATAAATAGGCGCCATTATAAAAATACTTAAAAAAAGTGACATGCCTAATAACACTTGGTTTGACGGTGTTTGCTGTAAACCAATTGCTTGGCGCAAAATAGCGAGTACAACAATAATTCGTGTAAATGAGGTCATCATAATTATGGCAGCCGGTATAAAACTCAGCGCCGTCATAATTGCTAAAACTTGTAACGTTACTGAGTAATCTTGTGTGCCATCAGCGTTTGTTGTAATAGTAAGCGCATCAATTCCCTCTGCGCTTACACTTGGTACAAACACCATGGCAAAAATAATAAGCAGCCACTTTGTCATAGGTTTAATTCTTTTTATTTTGGTTTGATTGTGGGTTTAAAAGTTTACCAAATCGTTTAGCGAGTTCAGGCAGTTCTTTTTCACTTAATGGGGTTTCTAACTTGTGTAAATAATTAATACTATGAGGAGTTACACCAAGCAAATGCTGAGCATTATCTATCTCAACAACCATTAAACGCTCACGAGAACCCAAAGGCAGGCTTCTGACTACTTTAAATTCATCGCTGTTTGCTAAATTTGGATTAAGCTTTTTAACAAAAAATGCCAGCACAATAATTAGTACTAGCACCATTACAAGCGACAGCACCATAGAGAGTATATCTCCAGTTGGTGTTGCCACATCTGCTTTTGAAAAAACGGAACTAGTTAAAGCAACTAATAAGCTCATCGTAGTTTTTTGATCCGCTCTACTTGGCTGATCACGTCAGTTAAGCGAATACCAAACTTGTCGTTTACTACAACTACTTCGCCATGAGCTATCAAAGTACCATTAACTAGTACGTCTAGCGGCTCGCCCGCAACACGGTCAAGCTCAACAACAGAGCCTTGGTTGAGTTGCAGTAAGTTACGAATATTAATTTTAGAGCGCCCTACTTCCATTGAAATAGTAACGGGGATATCTAAAATAGTGTCGAGTTTTCGTTTTTCATCGCCACTCATTTCGTGTTTTGAATCACTTAACTCATCAAGCTCTGCAACATGTGCTTCGCTACTATCATCTGGACCTTCGGCTTCTGCTAATGCTGCTGCCCATTCGTCCATTGTATCTTGATCATCGCTCATACTTTTAACCTTTTAATCAATTACCAGTCTAAGTCTACACCGTCAGAGAGGTGTAAATCATCTTCTAGTTCTGCTAATTCTGCATCTGAGTCAATTTTCTTGCCGCCTTTGGTAAATACATGCAGCTCAGATTTAACTGAATCAGGTCGTTTAATTTTTTCACTAATTTGAAGCGCAACATTATCGCGAGAGCGGCCCATCTTGGCTCTAAATGTAGGTAGTTCTTCAACAAACACGGTTATATGCTCAGGCATTTCAACCGGAATAATATCACCTGCTTTTAATTCCATAATTTGCTTTAAGGTCAAATCAACTTCAAGTAACTGAGTCGACATATCAACCTCAACATCCATTATTTCATCGCGAAGTGCTTTGCTCCAACGTAAATCAGTATCTTCAGTATCAGACTGAACACCCGCATCTAAAAGCTCTCGGATTGGCTCAAGCATCGAATACGGAAGTGCAATATGAAAATCGCCACCACCGCCATCAAGCTCAATATGAAAAGAGCTAATAACCACAACCTCTGTTGGACTTACAATATTCGCCATAGCGGGGTTTACTTCTGAATCGAGATATTCAAACGATACATCCATAACCGGAGCCCATGCTTCTTTATAATCTTCAAAGATTATTTTAAGGAGCATTTGCACAATACGACGTTCTGTAGGCGTAAATTCTCGACCTTCAATTTTTGCATGATAACGCCCGTCACCACCAAAAAAGTTATCTACCAAAATAAACACAAGTCGTGCTTCCATGGTAATAAGGCCGGTACCTTTAAGCGGTCTAAAACGCACCATATTTAAGCTGGTTGGAACAAATAGAGTATGGATATACTCACCAAATTTAATCATTTGCACGCCGTTAATAGACACCTCTGCGGTGCGGCGCATCATGTTAAATAGGCTAATTCGCATATGACGAGCAAAGCGTTCATTAACAATTTCCAGTGTCGGCATACGACCACGCACGATCCGATCTTGCGAAGAAAAATCGTACTGAAGCGTACTTCCTCCGCCATCTTCACCGTCGTGTATATCTTCCTCTTCAACGTCATCAACGCCATGTAATAGCGCATCAATTTCGTCTTGGGATAATAAATCGCTCACGCTAACCCCTTATTGCATCACAAAGCCGGTAAACAATACCCGCTCAATAACTTTGCTGCCTTCAACATCAATTAAAGCTTCCTGGACTTTTTCAAGTGCAGAAAAACGAAGTGTTTCTTTACCCGTACTCGTACTTAACTCATCGGCTGTTGTAGTAGAAAACACACTTAATAGAGTACCTTCTATTAATGGAATGTGTTTTTTAGCTGTTTCTTCATTTACTTCACCACGTACTAGTAACTGTACTTTAATTTGCACAATTCTGTCGCGACTTGAGCCAGGTACGTTAAATACAAATGGGCGTGGCATAGAAACATATAAAGCACTGCCTATTTCAGCTGAATCACCAAATCCAGTTGACAGATCTACAGAGATTCCCGCTTCTTCACCTAAGGTTTCGACTGACGCATCCGAGCCCAACATAAAAAAGTAACCTGCAGCACCACCTATTATAAGTAGTACAGCCACTATAATTATTATTAGTTTCTTTTTACTTTTACCGGTTTCTTCAATTTCTAAACTTGCTTCTTCAGCCATCATGATTCCTTTAATTGCAAAGGTACTTGCTTGTTTTAACTATTATAATAGCAGTACTTAGGCATAGTAATCTATTGATGATGAAGTTTGTTGTCGAGAACTTTGTGCAGTGTTATTTGCTTGCTCGTCGTTTTCATCATTAACTGACTTATTATTAGCCAAATTACCTTGAGTTCCACTCTCACTTTGATCAGCAGTTTCACCATCAGATTGCCCATAAGAAATAGTGCTTTCACCAAGCTCTAATCCCTGTTGCGCTAACATTTCACGTAAGCGCGGCATTGATTGTTCAAGTGCTTCTTTGGCTTGCTGGTTTTGTACTACAAAGTTTATATGTGCTTGTTCTGCATCGCTACGAATACGTATTTGCATACTGCCCATTTCGGGAGGATCGAGTCGAATTTCTGCTTCTTTATTATTAATGCTCAGCATTGAGCTGACGCGCTCTTGCAATAATTTAGCTGCATCACTTTTAACAATATTAATTGCCTGCATTACGCCAGGATCAATACTTACTTGCTTAACCTGTGACGTGCTTTGTAATTGTTGAGTTTGTATTTGGGTATCAAGTAAGCTCTGCTCGTAACTTAGTGAGTCGTATTGGCTTAATGTGCTCATTTGCTGAGTATTTAAAGCAGCTGTAATTTGCGTAAATACTTGTGCTACGCGTGCAGGTGTTTGTTCTGCAGTTATTTTTTTAAGGCCATCTTTTTGCATCAACTCAGATGACTTTGTGGCGTTTTCATCCTTTATAGAAGCTGTGGCAGCCTTACTTGGTTCAACATTTTCACTTGTCGATATTTTTGAGCTGACTTTTTGCGAGTCATTTACAGCGCTCTGAGTAACTGGCGCTACAAACATTTTTGAATCTGATTTTGCTGTATCGGCCAAACCTATTTCAATTGAAGCCTTTAACTCATTAACTGTTTGCTTAAGCACTGACAGCTGCTCGCCTTTTGGCTGTTCAGCTTTAATATAAGCGTTTAATTGTGTTAACAAGCTTTGTTTTTCAGTGATATTAAGCGTATCAATCTCAGAACTAAAAGACTGTTTAGCTACGCTACCCTGTGCTTCTTCATTATCAGTAATAAATTGCGCAAGCATTTGTTTAAGGTTGGCAGTGCGATTAGTAGTCGAGCTATTAGTCGAGTCGGTATTGTCTAATGTCTTAATTTGCGCATTAAGTTGCGAGCGCTGCTCAGGCGTTAAACTAGCAATGACGTTATTAGCTTTAATTAAGCTCGTATCCTTAGTCATTAAAGTATCTATTGCAGCACTTTTTTCACTTTCAGATGTTTGTGGAGTTGCTGGCGTAGGCACTGGTATTGGCAACACTATATTTTTTGAGCTTTTATCAACGGGTTTGCCTTGAGCTAATTGCTCCTTTAAATCCATTGAAACTAATTTAGCATCATTAACTATAGGGCCAATACTGTCATCAGGCTTTTTATTTATAGGATTTAATGGCTGTTCAATACCTTCGGCAACACCACTTTTATGATTTTTGCCTTCATTTAATGGTAACGAATTTAAAGGTAGTGAGCTTAAGTTATCGCTTTTTGAATCAGTTAATTTAGCCGCTTTAGAGTCTACACTAGTGGCAATCGGATTTTGCACTACACTCGCTTCTTCAGTCGATACTTCAGTCGATACTTCACTGCTTGTATTAGCAGATGCAATTCCTGGTGTGCTTTTTAATTCTGTATTTTCTATTTCTGTGTTTTCTATTTCGGTATTCTCTACCTGTGTAGCTTCTAGCTCTGCATTTTCTGATTCTAAACTGTTAGTTGTATCGAACGGCTTATTGACCGAGGTGCTCATTGCTTGTGCTGAATTAATTTGATCAAGCATCTCAACAGACACAAAAGTAACTTCGCCCGTTGCTATTTCATCTAGCTTTACGCTCAGATTTTCATTTTTTTCTGGCTGTTTATGCTTTGGAATAGCAATCGAATTTTCGGCATCGGGATTTATATTGCCTTTAAGCAAAGGCCCCATAGAGTTATGCGCTTCGTTTAGCTGGCTTAAAAATTCCTCGCCTAAATTTCCTTCGCCATTAGCTAAGCTATTGTCTTTAAAAGCTAACAGTGAATCTTTTTCAGAAGAAACTAAAAACGAAATGTTATTCATCGCCATAAATCACCTAATACCATTACGGCAATATGCCACCGCATACCGCCAAAAGTTGAATTCCACTAAGTAACAAAGCAATTAACGTGCCTGAATTACAAAGCTTTACGACGTTGAAAAAACTGATTAGCCGAAAATTCATCTAACATTTTTTGCTCATTTTTTGCCATTAACGCATTTGCTTTGAGTTTTTGATTTTCGATTAATTTGGCAACTGCTTTAGCTTTAATTTGCTGCTTAAGCCATAGAATTTTACGTTGAGTAACAACTTGCTTAGCGGTATTTACGGTACTTGCTTGTTGGCGAATTGCCTCTTCAATTTTAGCTATAAAAGCATGGTACTGACCAAACCCTGCACTAGATAAACCCGACTTACCTTTTAGGTGTAACTGCTGAGAGTATTCCAGTCTAAAATTGTTTAAACCTTGTAGCTTTTGTTGATTCGATTGCAAGTTTTGATTAGCTTGTAAGTAACTCATGCGCAAATTTTCTTCTTTATCATTTTCAATTTTGAGCAATAAATCGAGTTTGTTTTTAGCCATTATGCTTGTCCTAGTAACTGAGCAAGACCTTGCAGACCATCATCGTAACTAATGACATCTCGCATACCTTGTTGTAAAAATGCATTCACTCTTGGCATCATATTTATAGCTTGGTCGAGCATTTGATCGGTCCCTTTTTGATAAGCGCCTAACGTAATCATGTCTTTGTTTTGTTGGTACATTGAATACACTTGTTTAAGCACTCGGGCTTGTTGCATATGCGGCTCAGAAACAACTTGAGGCATAACACGCGAAATCGACTTTTCAATATCTATAGCGGGATAGTGCCCACTGTCAGCTAAATCACGCGATAGTACAATGTGGCCATCTAATATAGCTCGCGCTGCATCAGCAATAGGGTCTTGCATATCATCGCCTTCACTCAACACCGTAAAAAAGGCGGTAATTGAACCTTGCCCTTCACCGCCATTACCAGCACGTTCCACCAGCGCAGGTAATTTAGCAAACACCGAAGGCGGATAACCCTTTGTAGCAGGCGGCTCGCCTACAGCAAGTGCAATTTCACGTTGCGCCATTGCATAACGCGTTACCGAATCGAGTAACAATAATACGTTTAAACCCTGATCTCTAAAATACTCTGCAATAGTTACGGCGCTCTCACAGCCTTTTAAACGCATAAGCGGTGATGAATCAGCGGGCGCTGCGACAACAACTGAACGTTTGCGCCCCTCTACACCGAGTATTTCTTCAATAAATTCTTTTACTTCGCGACCACGCTCCCCCACTAAGCCAACAACAATTACATCAGCTTCGCTACCTCGGGTCATCATACCGAGAAGTACTGATTTACCCACACCAGAGCCTGCAAACAAGCCCATACGCTGGCCTTGCCCTACTGTGATAACCGAGTTAATAGCACGCACACCTACATCCATAGGCTTAGTGATTGGTCTTCTTGAAAGCGGGTTTATAGTATTTTGAGCAAACTTTAAATGATGCTCAGCATTAATTTTACCAAGGCCATCTAGCGGTCGCCCTAAACCATCCACCACGCGGCCTAATAAACTCATCCCTACAGGTAAACCTAAATTATTTACTTGAGGAATAACACGCGCACCAGGTAATACACCAGAGATGTGGTCGTTAGGCATTAAGTACAAAATTTGATCGTTAAAACCGACTATTTCGGCGTCTACAAAGCCGTTCATAGTTTCTATTTTACATTGGCTACCAACGGGTGCACGTAAACCTCTAGCCTCAAGGGTAAGGCCAACAACACGCGTTAAAATACCTGCCACAGCAGGCGCTGGAGTTTTAATATGTTGTTGATATTGAGATAAGCGTTCGCTTAAATGAGCACGTTGAGTTGACATAACACGCCAATAAAATAGTTAGATACCACTATTATGCAAAAAACTATCCAACGTTTCTTTGACACGTGTTTTAAGGGTCATGTCGAGTGACGATTGCGCTGTTTTAACTTCACAGCCACCGCGTTCAAGAGTGGGTTCTGCCATTAATTGCCAGTTATTATCAATAATGGTTTGTTCGCCATAGCTCTCTTTTATGAGTTCTAAGTCTTCGGGGTTTAAATGGATTCGTACTTTTTCTTGCTCCGCATTAAGTGAATCAATACTTTGCTTTAACGTATGTAAAATCGCATCTGGCGATGTTTTTACTTCTTGATAAATAACAGCTTCCGCTAACATGCTAGCAAGTTGTACTAATTGCTTCTCAGCTTGTTCGTCCACTTTATCTAGCGGTGCAGTTAGCCCCTCTAAAATGGCTTTTAAACTTGTTAACTGCTCTTCAATTAATGGTTTTACATCTTCAAGGCCTTGTGTTTTACCTTGCTCTAACCCTTCTTTGTAACCTGCTTCTTTACCTTCGCCAACGCCTTTTTCAAAGCCGTCTATGTAGCCTTGCTCATGACCTTGCTTGAGGCCTTCTTCGTAGGCGTCTTGCCTAATGCGTTCAAGCTCAACCATAGTAAGCGCAGGCAATTCTGGTTCTTGTGGCTCATCAATTGGCATTTCTTCAGCTAATTCTTTTTTATACAGATCACTAAGCGGTGTGCCGTAAGCCGTAGAGCGATTGCCAAAGCTGCTCTCATCTGGTGCTACATCTGGAATAGCCCAGTTTTTTAATAATTCATCTGCTTCATCAGCCCGAAGTGTGCGCCCTTTGAGTTTGCTCATGGCTTACAAGAACTCCTCGCCACCGCCGCCGCCCAGCTGAATTTCACCTGAGTCAGATAAACGACGCGCTGTTGATAAAATCTCTTTTTGCGCCGCTTCTACTTCACTTATACGGACAGGTGCCATAGCTTCTAAATCATCAGCAAGCATTTCGGCTGCACGCTTAGACATATTGCCCAGTATTTTATCTTTAAGGGCATCGTCGGTGCCTTTAATTGCTTTCATTAATACGTCTTGTTGTACTTCTCGCAGGATTGCTTGAATACCACGGTCTTCAACATCCATTAAGTTTTCAAACACAAACATTAAGTCTTGAATTTGCTGCGACATCTCTTCGTCATGCTCACGAATAGAGTCCATTAACTGCCCTTCTACATTGGTATCTAGGTAATTTAAAATATCTGCTGCAGCCTTCAAACCACCCATTTTAGCAGCTTGTGCACCTGCTTGGCCGGCAAATTGTTTTTCCATTATTTCGTTTAGTTCTTGTAGTGCTGCTGGCTGAACCTCTTCAAGGTTTGCAATCCGCATGGTTAAATCTAAGCGTACTTTTTCAGGAAACTGAGAAATAATTTCAGCTGACTGTTCTGGCTCTAAATATGATAATACAATGGTTTGAATTTGCGGATGCTCATTGCGAATAATACTAGCGACTTGCTTAGAGTCCATCCATTTTAATGAATCCAAGCCTTTAGCGCCTGAGCCCATAACAATTTGGTCAATAAGGCTAGCGGCTTTGTCTTCACCAAGTGCTGCTGTAAGCGCTTTTTTAATGAA
Organism: Pseudoalteromonas sp. APC 3691; assembly: GCF_030408135.1. Classification (NCBI taxonomy): domain Bacteria; kingdom Pseudomonadati; phylum Pseudomonadota; class Gammaproteobacteria; order Alteromonadales; family Pseudoalteromonadaceae; genus Pseudoalteromonas; species Pseudoalteromonas sp. APC 3691. Next base: position 46,602 of record NZ_JASDCB010000006.1, read on the forward strand.
GTCTTCTGACTGAAAACCAATGGTACTAAAGCTTTGAATTTGCTCTATAAATAAGTTGTGTACAGCGCTTATTTTAGCTTGTGATAAGTCCTGTAGCCCAGCCATCGCCATACCCACTTTTTGCACCTGCTTAGGCTCTAAGTGTTTAAGGATTTGCGCGGCATCTTCTTCTGATAAACTCAAAAGTAATATAGCGGCTTTATCTACCCCATCAAGCTTATCTACATCAAAGGCTGGCGGGAGTTGTTTTTGTTCTTGATCAGTCATCTTCTGTTAACCACGCTTTCACTACTTGTGATGATAGTTCTGGTTCGTTAGCTACAAGGGCACGGATTGCTTTAAGTAAATCTTCGTCGCCATGTAAATCTGGTAACTGCAGTGTACCATCACTTGAGAAACCAACCGAAGCAGAATCAAAGTCTTTATTTAGCATATCAAGCGTGTTGTCGCCAATATCTACGCCTGAGCTTAGTGCATCTTCGTCGTATTCTTCTAGTGTATCGTCTGGGTAAATTAAGCGTTTAAGCATTGGTTTTACTACAGCCATTATCAATACAATGATAACTAAGGCGCCTAGTACAAGGCGGGCTATTTTCATAAACCAGTCTTGCTCCCACAGTGGCACTTCTATTGCTAAATTTGTTGCTTCACGTACAAACGGCACGGTAACTACTTCAAGTGCATCACCACGTTGCATATCAAAGCCCACACCGCCTTGTAGTAAGCGACGAATATTTGACAATGCTTCAACCGAGCGTGGAGCCATGGTTGTTTCGCCGTTTTCTCCCACTTTAGGAATATAGTCAACAGCAACTGATACGCTTATTCTGCGTATAACACCACTTTGTTGGCGCTTGTGCGAAATGGTTGTATCGAGTTCATAATTACGTGTAGCTTCTTTGTGGCTGCGTGTTGGAGACGTAGCAGTGCCTGCACCACCTTGCCCAGCAACCTCAGGAATATTTGAATTTAGCGGTGGCTGATTTGTAAGCGCACCTGGAATACCAACAGCTAGGCCGCCAATGTTATTTTCTTCAAATGTGGTTTCGCTTCTAACCGCTGGTAGGTCTGGGTTATAACGCTTTTGAGTTTCCTCAATCGAGCTGAAATCCATACTCAAATCAACTTGAGCTGTATAGTTTGCAAGCCCAACAACCGGTATTAAAATACTGTCTATTTTTTCAAGGTACTCTTGTTCGCGCTTACGCTCTAAATCGTATTCTTTACGAGAGCGTGCTGCTAGTGAGCTTTGCGAACCTGAATTTAATAATCGACCATTTTGATCGGTAACTGTAACACGTGCAGGCTCTAAGCCTTGTACTGCTGAGGCAATCATATCGACAACAGAGTCTACTTCTTCACGGTCAAGTGAGCGCCCACGTTTAAGTGTTAATACAACGGTAGCTGATGGTTTTTTCTCTCTGCGGGCAAATACGTTTTCTTTAGGAATAGCTAATAATACTTTGGCGCGAGTAATGTTGTTAAGCTCTTCAATTGTGCGTGCTAATTGCTGTTCACGACCATGTTTTAGGCGCTCACGCTCCAAGCGTTGGCTTACACCAAAGCCCATATCTTGCATAATAATGTCAGAGCCTGATGCTGGACCTTGCTCTAACCCTTCACGGGTCATTAGTAGCTTAATGTTTTGGTATTCACTTTCATCAACCGATACAACATTGCCATCGAGTTGATATTCAATTTTTTGTGCATCTAAAAAGTCTAATGTTTGAATAAGCTCTTCAGTTTGCATTTTGCCTAACGGCCGCATATCTGGCTGACGAGCCCAAATAATAATGAAAATCGCGATAGCCAAACAAATCGCTAATGCTATTACCAGTGTTACTTGGCGCAATACATCAACACCACTTAAAGCACTTAAGTAGCCTGACTTTTGTTCTTGTTGATCATCACCACCACTTTGGTCGATACCGCCGCCAGCAAGTGCTAGGTCTGTAGATTGGTTAGATTGCGCCACAATAATTCTCCACTACCTAATTAAACAGGCATGTTCATGATTTCTTTATAAGCTTCAACAAGTTTATTACGAACCTGTACTGTAGCCTCAAAAGCAACTGACGATTTTTGAGAAGCAATCATCGCCTCAGCAAGAGATACACTTCGATCACCCATTTCAACCGCTTTTACTTTTTGACCTGCATCTTGCTGTAGACCGTGCACTGTATTTAGTGCATCACTTAGCATGTCGCCAAATTGTGCTGTAGAAGTAGACTGCACCTGAGTTGGCAGTTTATTAGTTTGATTATTACGGCCGGCTTCTAAAGCCATTGATTGCATTTCTTGAAATACAGCACTGTTTTGAATTTTCATAATTTATCTCTGACACGCAGTGAACTCTTATAAGTAATAAAGCACAAAGCATGCCAAATAATTAATCACTAAAATACAATAGGTTAACTTTAATTTGTGTGAGTCAGAGTTTTGACAACCCTAAGTTCGCAGCGCAAACTTAGGGTTTATAGGAGGTTAAGCTGGAAGTGAAATACCTAAATCGCGCATTTGCGCTAGTTTATAACGTAAAGTTCGTGGGCTTATGCCCAACGTTTCGGCAACGTCTTTACGCTTACCTTGGCAACGTGCAAGGGTTTCTAAAATAATGCGATGCTCTTTGTCTTTAAGCTCATCTTTATAGCTACCGGTATCTGCCGCTAGCAAACCTTGTTTAGGCTCATCCTCAGCATGCGACTTTTCATCATAATATGCAGAGCTTAAAGTGCTTTTATCAACACCTTTGTCTGCATGTGCTAATTCTGTTGGCGATACGGTTTGCGCCGGTGCCAATGAAGGCTCCATAACAAAGTTATTAGATACTAAGTTTTCGATAAAAATAGCATGCTCGTTTATTGTATCGCCACTTCGCAATATAAGTGCACGCTGTATAACGTTATCAAGCTCGCGCACATTACCAGGCCACGCATGAGCCAGTAACTTTTGCTCGGCAGCTTTATCTAAATACGCCATAGGCTCTTTGCTTTTACTTATATGGCGCTCAATTAAATGCTTAGCCAATACAATAATATCGCCTGGGCGTTGGCACAATGGTCGCCACATAAGTGGAAAAACATTAAGCCTGTAATATAAATCTTCTCTAAACTGATTATCTACTACAGCTTCTTTTAAATCACGATTACTGGTTGCCAAAATACGTACATCGAGCTGAATAGTTTTACGCCCCCCTAAACGCTCTACTTCACGTTCTTGCAGTACGCGTAAAAGTTTAGCTTGTAGCCCTAAATCCATTTCAGTAATTTCATCAAGTAAAATAGTACCGCCTTGTGCTTGCTCAAACTTACCCGGACATGCTTGAATCGCCCCCGTAAAAGCCCCTTTTTCGTAACCAAATAACGTGGCTTCGAGCATATTTTCAGGAATAGCCGCGCAGTTAATCGCCACAAATGGCTCATTACATCGGCTCGACTTATCATGAATATAACGCGCAAGTACTTCCTTACCTGAACCACTTGGGCCAAGTACCATTACACTTGCATCAGAGCGTGCTACTTTACTTGCAAGCTCCAATAATTGAATACTAGTTGGGTCAGCAACAACGGGGCCGTCGGTTTCTTTTGCTTTTTCAGGCAAATAACGGCTCACCATATTTAACAGCACTTCAGGTGCAAATGGTTTTGCCATGTAGTCAATTGCACCTAGGCGCATGGCCTCTACCGCATCGTCAATTGTGGCATACGCCGTCATCATCAATACAGGTAAATCAGGGTGGTTTAATTTAATACTGCGTAGTAAATCAAGTCCACTCATTGCGCCCATTTGCACGTCGCTTACAACAAGCGAAAATTGATCTTTTTTAAGCAATATCATTGCTTGCTCAGCACTGTTCGCTGCAACACATTCAATACCCGACATTTCAAGGGTATCTATTAAGGCTTCACGAAGCCCAGCGTCATCTTCGACAACTAAAATAGTGTTACTCATAATGAACCCTCTAATTTAGATGTTGCCTTAATAGGCAGTAACAAGCTAAAGCAGGCACCACCATGCGTATTATTAGTCACATCAACACGGCCTTGGTGTGCACTAGCCACCGAACTCACTACAGCAAGCCCTAAACCTGTGCCCTGACTTTTTGTAGTAAAAAATGGTTCAAAGATTTTATCGCTTTGGCTTAAATCAACACCTGGGCCATTGTCGCTCACACTAATACGAACCATATCTAAATCTTTTAAATCTCTTTGTGCGCTAATTTTTACTTTTGCACCGCCGCCAATAACTTGAATACTATTGTGCACAAGATTTTGAATAGCACTGGCCAGTGCCGTTTTATTACCGACTATTTGTATATCGGGTTCTGGTAAGCTTACATCCAGTTCACTTTCATTAAGTGCGACCATAGCATCAGCGCCTGCTTTAACTTCTGTTAAAAGCTGCTGCATTGAAACTTGCTCAACCACTTGCTGATCGCCACTTTTAGCAAATAACAGCATGTCGTTTACTTGAGTTTCTAAATCTTTTAAGCGCGACATTAACTTTGTTTGAAAGTTATCGCGAGATGCTTCGGGTAAGCGCTTAGACCCTAAATTAGCAGCATAAAGCATAGCGGCTGAGAGCGGCGTACGGACTTGATGCGCTAATGACGCAACCATTTTACCCAGCGCGCTTAATCGCTGCATATGTGCAACACGTTTCTGTAAGCGGCGGGTTTCGGTTAAATCCGTCATTAATATAAGTTGCCCAGGCTCTGGGGCTAAAGCGGTAATATCAAGTTTTATTAAGCGCCCATCTTTTAAAGACACTTCGTGACCATCATCTTGATGCGGCCTAAAAGAGCGCTGAATAACATTAAACCAGCGTTCGCCTTCAAGTGGCTCGCCAAGCATATCAATCGCTATTTGATTCGCTTTTGCAATCAAGCCTTTGCCATCTAGTACAACCACGCCTGCTGGCATGGTATCAACCAAATGTGAAAGCCAACTTGCTTGCTTGCGCAGATCGCTTAATTCACCAATGTACTCCTCTTGAAGTAAACATGGGTTATACTGATTTGCAGAAAAAAACTGTGGTTTTAGCACGCTAGCAAGAGCCATAATCAAATCTCGAATTGATGTAGATATATGTCTAAATGCACGATTTATACCAAAATTTATTTACATACTTATCATTAAGTTACATCAATAATTTGAGCGACATAAAAATGACGCACGCAAAAAGGAATAATAATGAGTGAGCAAATAAAGTGCCGTTGCCCGTGGCTCGACACCACTAAACCCGACTACGTTATTTACCATGATGAAGAATGGGGCGTGCCTCTTTATGATGATACAAAGCTGTTTGAATTTATCACGCTAGAATCAGCGCAAGCCGGCTTAAGCTGGTACACAATTTTAAAAAAGCGCAGCGGTTATAAAAAAGCATTTGCTAATTTTGATGTAAAAAAGGTAGCCCAATTCACACAAGATGACGTTGAGAGACTAATGCTTGATGAGGGTATTGTGCGCAATCGCTTAAAAATTTCGGCAACTGTTAACAACGCAAAGCGCTTTATAGAAATCCAAAAAGAATTTGGAAGTTTTAGTAACTACCAATGGCAGTTTGTGGGTAATAAGCCGATTATAAGTAATTTAAATAACGCTGAGGACTACCCAGCAATTACAGAGGGATCAACCGCATTTGCTAAAGACTTAAAAAAACGGGGTTTTAAGTTTTTAGGCCCTACAACGGTTTACGCTCATATGCAGGCCTGCGGTATGGTTAACGATCACAGTAATGATTGTTTTAGAAAAGAAGAAGTTATTGAGGCTTTTAGTAGTAAGTGATTAAAAGCCATAAAAGTAATTTGTTCACAAAGAGGTTAAGAGACGCTGTGCTTTAGAGAAGTAACGCGTAGGTTGACTATGGCTTCTCATTTACCCTCGTTTTTTCTCTTTGTGAAATAACGTTTTAATTAAATGATTAAAAGCTACGCTTTTCACGCGAGCAAGCTCAGCGTCTACCGCCAAGGTTTAAGTTTGTGTTTATCTTGTAGATACCATCTCTCATTTTAAGCTTCAAGGTCGTATTTAACTTTCTTGGAGCTTAAACGCTTCCTGGTTTTTTATTACACCAAAACATATATGAATTAGCTTTCGCATATTTGCACACACAGCTTGCATTGGTGTTTTACCATTATTTATTAACGTTAACTTGTGTCGTTTTATTGTTTTATTCCATTGCCCAGCAACAACGGCTGCCATATAAAGTTTACATCGAATTCTGGCTGGGCCAAGTTTACTGATTGATGTTCGCCCTTTTAATTTACCCGATTCATTATGCCGTGGGATTAATCCACAATAAGCCGCCGCTTCTTTGGCTTTATTGAATTTTTTAGCCGCAAATAAATACGTCAGCTCTCTCGATAGTACGGGCCCAATGCCAGAAATAGACTCAAGTAGTTTCCTGTTTCTTTTTAAATCAGGTTCATTATCTATGTGGTTATCAATGTCAGATTTAAGCTGTTTAATTTCATCGTCTAAAAACGCGATAGTCACTTTTATCGATTGGCAAACACGCGCGGAAACGTTGCTGAATTCACTTGCTTCTAATCGGTTAGCTTCTCGTTGTCGGTTACTCTCAAGCGCATCTAAACGACGAATAAGGGCTTTAAGCTCTCTAATTGCTAATGCTTCAGGTTGCCAATAATTAACGACTGCGTGCTTAGCACAGCCATAATGAGCAAGCATCGTTGCATCAGATTTGTCTGTTTTGTGAATTATGTTTAAAGCGTCTGCATACTTTTTAGCTTTACTGGGATTCGCTAAAATAATATTAAAGCCTTGCTCGTGTAAAAAATACATCAGCGCTTCATGATAAACACCCGTTGGTTCGAGGGTGATAACGAGCTCATTAGCAGCGCTTTTTGTTGTATTTAAAAGCCATTTTTCTATTGTTACAAAATCTTGGCGCTTGTTTTTAAAGACTTTTGTTTTAATTTTATTTGTAAGTTGGTCTCTCAACCACGATAAATCAATCTTCTCTTTACTAATATCAATGCCGATAAACATCATCTCTACTTACTCCCCTTGTACATACAGCATCTACTTAAATAAAAGCGTGCTTGGATACCATTCAGTTTGTGAGAATAGAAAGTCAGGGCTTTATCTACGGAGCAGTATTAAATACTAGACGCGAAGGCAAGCTCACTGACTTCGATGTGATAAATGATAGCTAATCATTTATCAATGAGAGATACAAGACGCGAAGCTTGCTTGCGTGACGGGCAAAGCCCGTAAAGTGATTGATCACAAATGAATAATAAATAACGAAAAGTATTTCACCATTTTCGTATTTCTAATCTCGTGAAAGATTATACTTTTTCATTTTCTCAACGAGTGTTGTTCTGCGAACCCCTAATATCTCTGCAGCGCGAGCTACAACGTAATCATAGCGCTCTAACGCTTGGGTAATTAAGCTTATTTCAAGTTCGGCTAAATAATCTTTAAGTTCAATACCATCATCAGGTAATAGCCCACTACCCGTTTGGCTAAACTCAGCGTCTGGCTCACTTTCGTAATCGCTAAAACCGGTGCTAAATATATCGTTAAAGGCGTCTTTTTCCATTAACTCTTCAGGGTATTCTGGCTCGTAGGCTTCAACTTCGATGTAACGATATTTATTAGGTAAATCGGGAATATCAACCACTTTTTCAGGAAACATAATAACCATACGCTCCACCAAATTAGCAAGCTCACGAATATTACCAGGCCAAGCATGTTCTTTTAAGCTCTCAACTGCGCGCTCTGTAAACTTAGCGGTAGAACCTGTTTGGTCGTTAACACGGCGCATTAACTCTTTTAAAAGCAGCGGAATATCATCAGCACGTTCACTCAGCGATGGGTTTTCGATAGGAAATACATTTAAGCGGTAATATAAATCTTCCCTAAAACTGCCCTCTTCAATCATTGTTTCAAGATTACGATGTGTAGCCGCAATAACGCGTACATCAGCCTGAATAGCCTTTGTACCACCAACTCGTTCATAACTTCGCTCTTGCAATACTCGCAGCAACTTAACTTGCATTTGCAGTGGCATATCGCCTATTTCATCTAAAAATAGCGTCCCACCTTGAGCGAGTTCAAAGCGCCCTTTACGAGCCGATATAGCACCAGTAAACGCGCCTTTTTCGTGGCCAAATAGTTCACTTTCGAGCAGCTCTGCCGGAATAGCACCACAGTTAACAGGTACAAACGGTCCATTAATACGCTTTGAAAGCAAATGTACATTACGGGCAACCACTTCTTTACCTGTGCCTGATTCGCCTAAAATTAAAACATTAGCGTCGGTTTTTGCCACTTGTTCGATTAAAAAGCGAACATCTTTAACCGCATCGGTTTCACCAACAAGTCCATCAAAAATTTTATGTGGTTTAGTATGCTTATGCTCATTAGGCAGCATACGCTGATACTGTTGGCAATCGTGAAGTAACTGCGTTGTCACTTCGTGATTAAACGGCTCACAGATAAGCCCCACTACATTAGCTATACTTAATAGGGGTTTTAGCGTTTCGCCAATTAATAAAAACGGTAATGTTGGATAGCGTTTAATTAAGCTTTCGTGGTCAAGTGATTGCAATGCTCCTAAAATGATCATGCATTCTTGCTGCTGATATTTTTTGCATTCTTGTTCAAAGCAGTCTTCGCTTAATAGTTGAGCAGCTTCACCAATAAAGCCAAGTGAAGCATTTAATCCTATTGCGCGGTTGTTATTATTATCTAAAATCAAGATCATATTTAGCGAGCCGTACTTTCACTAATTTGTATAATTAGTTAAATTGTAAGCCAGTTCAGCATGGATGCAAGCAATAGCGGCAGTTTTTTGACATAAACGCCAAAAAACAGACGGGCTAGTTAAGTCAATCATACTTAATAGTTAATCATTAAGTATGGGTTATAGTTTCAACTTAGTTATTACTTAACTATTACCTAACCATAACCTAGCTCTAAAAATTAATTTACTCGGCTATAAAAATGCTATTGTTAGTAAATAAACCCAATTATAAATTTAAGTTGAAGTTACAAATGCCGATATATAGATAAGCAAAAATGCTTGGCATTAATATTGCTTTGCTCTTATAAAAGTATAAAAGCTTTATTGGTTTTTTATATAAGTTTTTATATTGGCTTTCACATAATTTTATTGTTTTAAATTTTAGGATTTTCCATGGCTCACATCTCAGTAAAAAAATACGGTCAAGTTCGTGCTAGTAGTATTGCCGAAATGACTCCTTACGAACAAATAAACCTTATATTCAGTAATATTATCGGTCGCTTAGCAGCAACAAAAGGGTTTATTGAGCGCAAAGAAATACAAAAAAAAGGTGAAAACATTTCAGCCTGTGTTTTATTATTTGGTGCTCTGCAAGATGCACTTAATTTAGAAGTAGAGCAAGACCCTAGTATTTCTAACAATTTATTGGCACTTTACGATTACTGCCAACGCCGTTTAACTCAAGCTAACTTACACAACGATATTGAAGCAATTACTGAAGTATCAAGTATTGTTAAAGAAATTAAAGAAGGTTGGAATAACATTCCGCTAGATCAACGCAGCCCTGCGGTTTAATTTAAATTATGGACTCGCCAACATCTTCGCAGCAACTAACAAGCCATGCAGAGCAAATACAAACACTGCTTAGTAACATTGAAGTATTAGTAAATGATAATAATGCAGATGAAGCTCCGCCTTTTTTAGATACTTTAAACACTAAACTAAAACAATGGTGCGAAAACAGTGAAGGCCCAAGCGCAGAGCAATTAGAATTAATTCAGCTTCGTATAAATACTATTTTAGTTAAAGCAAATAGCGCTAAAAACGAGTCATCTAAAGCCATTATTAAACATAAAAAGTCAGGAAAGGCGATTAAGGCATATAGAGCAGCCAAATAAAATTCACCTCAAACAGTAAATATAAAAAACCGTTGTAAATAACGGTTTTTTTTATGTTTTTATTTAGCTATTAAAACTATATGCTATTTATATATTAAGAGTTATCTCGTACAACCCCAGGCATATTTTCCAGCTGAGCTTGAACATACGTACTGGTGTTATTGAGGCTCGCTACTAATAAATCCATTGCATTATATTGAGCATACAACCTTGATGATAGCGACTCCATTTTACTGGCAAGGTCCAAGCGCTGGTCATCTATGTCGTCAAGTTGGTTTGTTTTGCTGTCTATGCGGTTTTGGATAATACCGTCGGAATCGGTATAAAAGCTTAACTTTTCGTCAAACGATTGTGCAAAGCCATCGTCATCATCACCTACAAAAAACTGCTGAACTAAATCTACATCGCTTGCTATTTTTTCATTGAGTGTTTCTGTATTTAGCGTTAAAACACCGTAGCGGTCTGTTTCTACACCTAACTGCGAAAGCGATAGCGAATTACCACCACCTAAATCAACGGGATTTGTTATTTCGCTACGAAGCTTTGACATAACACCACGAAGCAGTGAATCCCCCGCCATAACGCCTGCGCCAGCTTCGCCGGAGGCACCCAAGTTATTACTAAGCTCTAACAGTTCGTTATAACTTGAAATAAAACTATTTAAACCTGTTTTAATATTATTATTGTTTTCGGTAACCGATATATCGCTTAAGTCGTCGTCAGTGGCATGTAACTTTTTGGCGGTAATATCCACGCCATCAATCACATTACTAAACTCATTAGTATTGCTTGATACAGTTAACGTGCCATCAATCGTTATTTGTGCATTTTGTGCAGCATTAACTTGCGTTAAATTAGTTGTATGATTAGCAGGGTCTGCGTCTGATACATCATAAGCTAGTCGAGATAACCCGCTTGTATCGGTATTACTGCCGTCATCGTCTTGTACGGTAATTGTTATAGCGTTGTCTTCGCCGGTTTCTTTACTAGTAAGCACTAAATGCTGACCGGTATCACTGGTTATTATAGTGGCGACAACCGAATCATTACTATCACTGCCAGTAAAAGGGCCGTTATTAATTTGGTCGCGTAAATCTTCTAATGTATTTGTAGCCGATAAAACAGTGGAAAAACTATTTTCGCCGGAGCCAATTGTAATTACGCCAGCTCCAATTGCCTCGTCTGCTGCAAATGCAGGGGAAGATAACTTATGTGCTTGTGCTAATGCGTCTACTTTTACATTGTAACTACCAGGCTGAGCGTCTTTATCTGAGCTAATAGATATAAAATCATCATTGCCAGATGCAGTTCGCTTTTGGTAGTTATCACTATCGCCTAATGCTTCCATTGAGGTTTGCACTTTTTCGAGCGCTGACTTAAGTGCTCCTACAGCTGAAATATCAGTTGTTAACTTGCCTTCTCTTGTATTTAATCGAGCTTCAGCAGGTGCTTGTTCTGCATTTACTAGTGCATCAACAATATCTGATACTGCTAACCCAGAACCTAAACCAGTAAACGAAATAGCCATACTTCACCTCTTCAATACTTAAAAATAAACCAGCTAACTTTTATAAGTTAACACTTATAGGTGCTTACTAAACTGTTTGATCAATCAAAATACCAGCAGATTCAGACAGTTTAGAAACTAGGCTTAATACTTCCTCAGAAGGATATTGCTTAATTACTTCGCCACTGTTTTTATCAAGCACTTTAATTACATCACGACCTGAATCTTCATCTACCTTGAACTGCAAACTGCGATTCATTTCGCCCATAAAATCCTGCAATTGTTGCGCCATTTTTTCTAGCTGTTCACGCTCTAACGGCTGAGCAGTTACTTCTTGGTTATTTTTTTCGTATTGATTTTGCTGTAATCGTTGCTGATTTTGTGTGTCAGCTTGCTTTACATCGTCAACAGCGCGTTCGGTTAGCGAACTAGCTGCTTGCCCAGCTACTTTATCTTCACCCGCTAGCGGGGTTGGTAATGTAACTTCTGCATTGGAATTAATAGTATTCATAACAGATTCCTATTTTTCACTTAATTAAACAATAGCTCAATTAAAACCCTTAAACCACAAAAGGAGGTAGCTAAAGCCACCTCCTTTTTGTAAAACTAATACTGACTTTATGTACTAGCTAACCACTAAGCTATTACTTTAACTTATTAACCTAATAAGCTAAGTGCTGCTTGTGGTAACTGGTTCGCTTGCGACAAGATTGACGTACCTGCTTGTTGCAAGATTTGGTTCTTCGTCATGTTAGCTGTTTCGGTTGCAAAGTCAGTATCTTGAATACGGCTACGTGACGCAGATACATTTTCTTGAATATTAGCAAGGTTACTGATTGTGTGACCAAAACGATTTTGAACCGCACCTAAATCAGCACGCTGACTATCTATTTGTGCAAGTGCATCATCAATTACAGCGATTGCACTTTGTGAACCTAGCTCTGTTGTTAAATCAATATCTTTAACAGAATCGCCTTCAGCAACAACACTCACCGGCGTACCTGCGGCGCCATCCGTTACAGAAAAGTCAACTTTTGAAGATAAGGTTATGGTTTCTGTTGTAGCAGAGGCTGTAACTGCAGCTGTACCAGCATTTACTAACGCAGCATCACCTGTGGTAGTTGAAGTATCACTGTCGGCAAACGTAGCTGAAACTTCATTGCCACCGGTATTACCCGCACCAGCAAAATTAGTCAATGCTATAGGTGCGCCAGCTGTATTTGTAATTGTAATTGTACCTGAACCATCATCTTCTGCAGTATAACCATCCAAATCATTAATCGCTGATGCTATTTCAGTATTAGATGTACCTGTTATCCCTTCCCCACCTATGTCAAATGACATAGTACCGCCAGTGTCAAAATCAAGAGAGCTCAGTGTTGCAGTTGTAACAGAGTTTACTTCCGCAGTAACACCATGGTCACCTGTTGTTTCATTAATCGCAGCCGCTTTACCGGCTGCGTCTGAAGCAGCTGTAGCATCTACATCGTAAGTTTGACCACCTACTGCAAATGAAACGCTTCCAGCTGTAGCAGTGATGTTAGTAGTTGCTTCTAATGAACCAATTTTATCTGCGGCTGTGCTACTTAAACTAATAGAGATAGTTTCATTGGCATTTGAGCCAATTTGGAAGTTTTTTGAACCAAAATCTCCATTTAATAACTGCTGACCACCAAAAGAGGTGGTCTCAGAAATTCGCGTTAACTCATCTTGTAAAGCGGTTACTTCTTTTTGTAGAGAGGCTCTGTCATCATCAGAGTTTGAACCATTCGCTGATTGTAACGCTAGTTCACGCATACGCTGTAAAATGCTAGTAGACTCTTGCATTGAACCTTCAGCAGTTTGCGCCATAGAAATACCATCGTTAGCATTACGCTGAGCTACACCTAAACCGTTTATTTGTGATGTTAAACGGTTTGAAATTTGTAGGCCTGCCGCATCATCTTTTGCGCTGTTGATACGCATACCTGATGATAAACGTTCCATTGACGTTGCAAGGTCAGAACCTGATTGAGATAGGTTACGTTGAGCGTTTAATGAAGATACATTTGTGTTTACTGAAATCATAATAAAACTCCTGATTACTTTCGTAATGTTGCTATTTTAATTTAACCAAGAGCTGTCACAAATGTATGCTCAGCTCCGTACTGATTAAGTTAACGGCAGGAGGTAAATTATCTTTAGGAGTATTTTAAAAATAAATTAGTTTATTTACCCAGAAAAAGCTAACTGACTGTTTTAAATGATTAGTTATTTTAAATTGATTTAAAATACGGTTTGAATATTATGCTTTTAGCTATTTTTTACAATCTAAAAACAAAAAACGCACTTAATTTGAAGTGCGCTTATACAGCCTGATATTAGTTAAACCAATAACTAGCCACCTAATAAACTAATGGCTGCTTGTGGTATTTGGTTTGCTTGCGAAAGTATTGACGTACCCGCTTGCTGTAATATTTGGTTTTTAGTCATTTGTGCAGTTTCGGTCGCAAAATCTGTATCTTGAATACGACTACGTGACGCAGATACATTTTCTTGAATATTAGCAAGGTTGCTAATTGTGTGACCAAAACGATTTTGTACCGCACCTAAACCCGCGCGCTGATCATCAATTTGTGCAAGTGCATTATCAATTACATCAATTGCACTTTGTGAACCTAGCTCTGTTGTTAAATCAATATCTTTAACAGTATCGCCTGCAGCCACAACGCTTACAGGTGTACCTGCAGCGCCATCAGTTACAGCAAAATCAGCTTTTGAAGATAAAGTAACAACTTCCGTTGTAGCTGATGCTGTTGCTGTAGCAGTTGGAGTTGTTTCATTCAAGGCGGTCGTAGCTGGAGTAGCAGCGCTGTCAGTAAATGATGCCGCAGCACCTGTACCTGTACCTGTTCCTGAGAAACTAGTCAGTGCAATAGGAGACCCTGCAGCATTTGTGATTGTGATTGAACCTGAATCATTGACTGCTGTGTAACCGTCTATATCATTTATTGAAGCTGCAAGTGTATCTGCATCAGAACCAGTTACATTATTAGACCCGCCCAATGTAAATTCAATTGTGCCGCCATCAAAGTTCATAGATGTAAGAGTCGCCGTTGTAATATCAGCAACTGCTGCTGTTACACCATGCTCACCTGTTGTTGCATTAATCGCAGCCGCTTTACCGGCTGCGTCTGATGCAGCTGTAGCATCTACATCGTAAGTTTTACCACCTACTGCAAATGAAACGCTTCCAGCTGTAGTAGTAATGTTTGTAGTTGCTTCTAATGTACCAATTTTATCTGCAGCTGTGCTACTTAAGCTAATTGAGATGGTTTCATTGGCGTTCGCGCCAACCTGAAAATTTCGAGTGCCGTAAGAGCCATCTAATAATTGCTGACCACCGAACGATGTAGTGTCGGAGATTCTAGTTAGTTCTTCTTGTAAAGCAGACACTTCTTTTTGCAATGCATCACGGTCTTCGCTTGAATTTGAACCATTGGCAGATTGCAGAGCAAGCTCACGCATACGTTGTAGTATATTAGTCGATTCTTGCATAGCGCCTTCAGCGGTTTGCGCCATTGAAATACCATCATTGGCATTACGCTGAGCAACGGCTAGGCCATTTATTTGCGATGTTAATCTGTTTGAAATTTGTAGGCCGGCGGCATCATCTTTAGCGCTATTAATACGCATACCTGATGATAAACGCTCCATTGACGTTGCTAAGCCTTCGCCAGATCTTGTTAGGTTACGTTGTGCGTTTAGTGACGACACATTAGTATTTACTGTTAATGCCATTTTACCATCTCCTAGGTTTAAACAGAGTGTGGTTCAACACGATTTAACAGGAACCACTGTTCGATAATTTCTTACAATAAGAAAAGCATTTACTGTGCCAACTTTAAATTGGTTTTAACTCATTGTTTTAATTACAAAAAGTTTAGTTTGTTGAGTTTGGAAATAGGGGGTGAGGTTATTTAGAAAGGAGTGACATTTTTTTGCCGCGATTTTGTAGCCAATTTTTGCCGCTTTAAAGTGTTAAAGCGGCAAGGTATTTTTACTTATAATCTGCTTATAATCTGCTTATAAGTAATCGAATAATGAAAGGTTAGTTAAACGACCAAAAGTTGCTTGCGATGCTTGCAGTGCCGTTTCTTGTTTGGTTAGTTCGCTAATAGCTTCTGCCATATCAACTTCAACTAAGTTAGAGCGATTACTTTTATTTTGAATATCGAGTGCTAAGTTAGAATCGCTTACTCTTTCAAGCGCGTTCATACGTCCACCTAAACTTGCTTGGGTAAACACCACTTGCTCACTGGCGTTTTGTAATTGCACTAAGCTATCAGCAAGTACTTGCTGAAAGTCATCACCTTCAAGTGTGCCATCGTTAAGGCCGGTAATAAGTGCTTGCAATGTATTAAGTACGTTTTCTTTATGTGGTTTTTCAAGACTAAAATCGAGTTGGCCTGGAGCATTGCCCTCAAATTGAATTTTCATACCTGCAAATTCAATTGTATCATCTATAACTTCACCAGTTTGAGGCGGGGTAAGCGACACACCATCTTGTAAAATTTCGTATGTATCAGGATCGTTTGTTGTTGCACCAGCGGTTGTGACTACACTAAAAGTATTTGCTGTAGGTGAAACTGGAGTCGTTGGATCGGCATTGTATTTAGCTTGATGGAACTTATCGAACTCGGCTTGGCCATCAACATAAACAGTGCCTTTAGTAATATTATTTGTAGGTGTTGTTGTTGGTATGTCTGCTTTATTATCGAGTACATTTAGTCTGGCATCTGTTTTTTCAAACGTATCAAAGCCGTTATCACTCGCCTTAATTGATACACCTTCAGCTATAGTTATTTGGTGCTGGCCTTGGTCGCCATTATAGGTGTACTCACCCGCTGCAGAATCAAACTGATATGGCTGCGTGCTGTCTTGATATCCTGAAAATATGAATTTCCCGTCTTCTGAGCGGGTGTTCATTAAATTAGCTAACGTTTGTTGAATGCCACTAAGCTCTGATGCAATCGATTTTAAATCGTCTTTGGTGTAAACACCATTACCAGCCTGAATAGTGAGCTCTTGCGCTTGTTGTATATTACTATTTATGCTTTGTAATACGCTTTCTTCAGTTTCTAGCCTGCCGGTAAGCTGGTCGATATTTTTAGTGTATTGCTCATTCGTTTGTATTTTATTTGAATACAGCATAGCTTGCGAAATAGCAGCTGGCGCTTCTGAGGTGGTTAAATACTTTTCACCTGTTGTTACTCGCTCTTGAGCATTTGCAACACCTTGTTGGTTGTCGAGTATTTTATTTATGTTGTTTTGGTACATTAAATTATTTGATAAACGCATAATTACCTCGCCGCATTTAATAAGGTGTCAAAAATTTCTTGAGCTGCTGCTAAAACTTGAGCTGATGCTGAATATGATTGCTGAAAACGCAGTAAATTTGCAGCCTCTTCATCAAGGTTTACACCCGATAGTGATTCATACCATGCCTCAGACTGCTCTGCTAATGCATTAAACGCACTACCGCTTGTTATTGCTTGACCAGTTATAACGCCTATATCACTCACTAACCCTGAATAAGCTTGGTTGAACGTTTTATGGTTGTCGGCCGTTGCTGTTGTTTCTACATTTAAACGGACTAACTCACCATTCTGTAAGTCAGCTAATTTTAAACCATTACGGTTATCATCAAAGCCGCCTTCGTTAAACTCAAGTGTAAAGGTGTCGCCTGTTGCTGGAGTGCCTTCTATGTCAAAATCAAAACCATAATCGCTGTATGGCGTTCCTGCTTGAGATAAAACATTATTGCCTGGCGGTGGAATAATAATTGTTGTTGCCGTATTATTTTCATCAAAAATTTGATATTCGTTTGCAGTGCCTGTTTTAACTAGGGTAATACCGCCATTGGTCAAACCGGGAGCGGTGGTAAAACCACCCGATGTCACGCTTGTTACTTCTCCCACTGAAATAGTAGCGGTGCCTATATTATTTAAATCGTTAGCAGTACGGATTGGCGATGCTAGTGCTAAATCTTCTGCGCGCCCTGTTGCAAGTGTAATACTTGAAGCAGCATCTGAATTAAGCTTTATTTGAAATTGATCTCCCTCAACACCTGCCCCAGACACATTTACTTGAAGACCAAATGATTCGCCTGAGGTAATAGTCGATGAATCAATAACACCTGACGATATATCAGCAAGTGAAGGCTGCCCCAGCGGATCCCCTTTGTTATCTATAGGCTGAATACTTACTTCATTAGCATTGCCTGTATAGGTAATAATAAAGTCACTGGCAGGGAGTTCACTGCCCTTACCTGGCTCTACCGTGGCGGTCATACCGGCAGTACCTGTGTTAGCTTGATATGCATAAGCGCCAACGGTAGGAATATTAAAAATATTATCACCTAGCTGACCTGTTGCATCCATACCCAATTTGTTTTGCTCGTTAAATGCATCAGCTATCGCTAAGCCCATTTGACCAATTTGGTTTTGCGCAGGGACTAATATGTCATCTCTAAAAGCGAGTAAGCCGCCAATTTTGCCTTTAAGCTTACTTACATCAACTTCAAGCGGCACAGCTTTGCCACCATTAACGTCAAGCGTGAATTCTTTAAAGTTAGGATCAGGGTCGCCTGTCATCGAAAATAAGTTAAATGCGCCATTTTGCATAACAACCGCTTCGCCTGTGCCCATAAAAACGAGTTTTTCGCCATTTGGACCATCAAGCGTTTCTATGTCTATTAGCTCTGATAAGTCGCGTATTGCTTTATCACGTTCGTTATAGGTAGAGCTGGCATCTGCGGCGTTATTAGTGCCATTAACTGCTGCAATATTTTGATTTAGCGTGCTAATACTTTGAATGAGTGAGTTTGCTTCATCTGAAAATATTTCGAGCTGCTCGTTCACTATACTTTTTTGATCAAGCACGATGCCTGAAAGCCTATCCATTTGATCAATTAAGCTTTGCGCATCTGTCATTACTAATGAGCGGGCAACGGTAGATGACGGTTGATTTAGTGCTTCTTGCACGTTATTAAATAAAGAGTTAATACCAGTTGATAGATTATTCGACTCTTCAGAAAAAATAGTATCAACTCGATTAGCCTCAGTAATAAACTGATCGAAAAACGATTTATTAGAGGTATCACGATTTAGCTGTGACTGAGCAAACTCGTTTAATAATCGGTATGTTTCGCCTCGCCCTACTTGGTTATCAACCATAGTAGTAAACTCTGTACGCTCGCGCACATAGCCTTCGGTATTAACATTGGCGATATTTTTACTTGTCGTTTGCAATAGCTCCGAGCTTGCTCTAACCCCAGAACTGGCAATGTTTAATAAATTAAACGACATGTTACTCTACTCCTTGGCGGATCACGTTTGCCGCAATGTCTTTTAGCTGACTACTATTGAGCACTTTTTTTATTTTGCTGGCATAATTTGGATCGGTTGCATAACCTGCTTTTTGTAATGAATCTAAAAAGTCGTTTGGTTTAGCTGTATTTTGTAATGCTTCTTTGTAGCGTGGGTTTTGCGTTAAAAAATCAACGAAGTCGTTCACGCTGTCTTTAATTGAATCGTAGGCTCTAAAGCTGGCTTGTTTTTTAACGGGTGTGCCTTGCTCAAACTCAAGCGTTATTTTGCTTGCTTTATCGCCTTCCCAGCTTTTATCTGACTTAATATTAAATAAGTTATTTGAGCTGCCACCGTCATTTTTATTAATAATGTGCTTACCCCAACCGGTTTCAAGTGCCGCTTGTGCAACCATTACCGCAGGATTTAAACCAATTTTTTGCGCTGCCGTTTTAGCGTGTTCCCACACTGAACTTACAAACTCTTCCGCATTTTTAAATGTTGGGCTATCAGCTTTAGTCTCTGTAGTATCAACTTTAGGCTCAGCAATATCGGCTTTAGTACTCTTAACGATAAGATCGGGTTGCTTATTTTTTTGCTCATGAGGAAGCGCGGATCCGACTTGCGTATCGCTAAAGATATCGTTGGTTGTTCTAAGCACCGAGCCTGGCATAAAGTTTTTAGACTCAGGCGATAACTGCTGAACAATTAAATCGGCAAGGCCTAACGAGCCATTTGAAGAAAGCTCTGTTGAAAGTTGCTGATCGTGCATTTCTTCAAAAAACTTTACGCCACTTGAATTAAATGGGCTGTCTTTGTCTTCAAATGCTTCGTTAGCTTTGCGCATTCCTTTGAGCAACATTTGCGTAAAAATAGCTTCAAATTGTGCGGCCGCTTTTTTGAGCGCAGCTTTAGAGGCATCAGTTGATGCATCGCCGCTCGTTAAGGCTTCTTTACGAAGTGAATCTAAGTTGCCTAAATCAAAAAAGTTTTGTTTATCGAGGTGATTAGTTTCCATCGGCTTTTTGACACAAAATGAATAATGCAGTTAAAAATGCAAAAATTGAGCCACTACAGATAAAACAAGGAAGATAAAAATAATAAACTTAAGTTGCTGTAAATAAAAAGCCCTAATTTCAAAAATATGGGGCTTAAGTAATACGTTATTTATTGGCTTGGGTTATTTATATAACAACTAACTGTCCGTTAATTGCGCCGGCTTCTTTTAGTGCTTCTAAAATAGCCATTAAGTCACCAGGCGCTGCGCCTACTTCGTTAATTGCGCGAACTAAATCGTCAAGGCTTACACCTGGATTAAATACAAAGGCGCGCGAGTCGTCTTGGTTTACATCAATAATACTTTGCTGCGTGACAACTGTATCACCGTTTGCTAGCGGGTTTGGTTGTGACACATTTTGTTGTTCTGCAATTGTTACTGTTAAGCCACCATGAGTTATAGCCGCAGGCTGAAGCTTAACGTTTTTGCCAATGACAATTGTACCGGTGCGCGAGTTAACTATAATTTTAGCGGCCATGTCAGCTGGTTTAAATTCTAAGTTTTCGAGTGTTGATAAATACGATACACGCTGGGATGCATCGCGTGGTGCTATAACACGAATAGAAACAGAATCTATTGCTTGTGCGCTATTTGGGCCAACTAAGTCATTAATTGTTTTTTCTAGGCGTTTTGCCGTCGTAAAGTCTGGACGGTTTAGGTTGAAGGTAATGTAATCGCCTTGCATAAATGGGCTTTCTACGGTGCGCTCCACTGTTGCGCCATTTGGTATACGACCAACTGTAGGCGTGTTAATTACAACCTTACTGCCATCAAGACCTTGTGCGCCTAAGCCACCGACAATTAAACTACCTTGTGCAATTGCGTACACGTTACCGTCTACACCCTTTAAAAAAGTTTGTAGTAAAGTACCGCCACGTAAGCTGCCTGCACTACCAATAGAAGAAACCGTAATATCGATTGCTTGCCCAGGCTTTCTAAATGCAGGTAGTTCTGCATGCACCGCCACAGCGGCAACATTTTTAATTTTAGGACTTTGAGTTGAAGGTAGCGTAATACCAAAGCTGTTCAACATGCCTCTAAAACTTTGTTGTGTATATGAATTCTGCTCGCCAGTGCCAGGTAAACCAACCACTAAGCCATAACCAACTAGCTGGTTAGAGCGTACGCCTTCAACCATAGACACATCTTTTATGCGCTCAGCACTGGCGCTAAACTGCCAACCTAATAACACAACTAAACATAAAGCTTTAAGGCTATTCATGTTGTTACCCTCTAAAATGGAAACAGCGAACTGCTAAAGAAACGTGTAAGCCAACCAGGACTTTGCGCTTCTTGCGTTTGCCCTTTACCTGAGTATTGAATACGTGCATTAGCAATGCGGTTTGATTCAACCGTATTATCGGCGCTTACGTCTTGGGGGCGTACTAGCCCTTCTAAACGAATAAACTCTTCGCCGGTATTAAGCGTTAGCCATTTTTCGCCGCGTATAACTAAGTTACCATTAGGTAATACGCGCATTACATTAACCGAAATATCGCCCACTAAGCTGTTTGACTGGTTCGATTTTGAATCGCCTGTAAACGACGAATCGCTGCCAATACCAAACTGAATGCTGTCACCACCTATATTGACAGGTAGGCCACCTAATCCAATAACAGGGTCTAAGCTTGCCTCGGTTTCTTTGTCTGTTTCTGTTTTGGCGGCTTTTGTTGCTTGAGTAGACTCTTGCAGTTTAACCGTAATTATATCGCCAGTACGTAGCGCTTTTTTATCAGAATATAAGTCGTTTGATGTATGAGTATTAAATAATGAACCTGTGGCTACCAGCGGCTCTAAAATAGGCTCGGGGTACATAGGTGCGTAGTAAGGGTCGTCCTGCACTACTTCACTATTTTGCGTAGACATACAGCCACTTAAAAATAATGTGCCCGCTGTAAATAAAATAATATTACGCATAATTCCCCCTACTCTATTAAAGCTGTTGATTAATGTAACTCATCATTTCGTCAACGGCCGAAATTACTTTTGAGTTCATTTCGTAAATACGCTGAGTTTCGATTAGATTTACTAGCTCTTCAGTTACATTTACGTTTGAAGTTTCGAGTGAGCCTTGAATAATGCTCCCTAACCCTTCAACACCCGGGTTACCTTGTACCGGCGCACCACTTACAGCAGTTTCGGTATAAAGGTTTTGACCAATTGGCTCAAGGCCCGATGGATTAATAAAGTCACTAATTGTTAGCTGACCAATGACCACGTTATCGGCTTGCCCTGCAACACGTACAGATACTTCGCCGTCTTGCGAAACTGTAATTGATTGCGCGTCATCAGGTACATTCATTTCTGGCTGAATAACGTAACCAGCGCCCGATGTTACAATTCGTCCATCGCCATCAGTAGTAAACTGACCATTGCGCGAGTAAGCAATATTGCCATCTGGTTGCAGTACTTCAAAAAAACCTTCACCAGAAATCATCCAATCTAGTGAGTTTTCGGTGGTCAACATGTTGCCTTGCGTAAACTCTTTTTGGTTAGCTACAACTTTAGCACCCGCACCTAACATTAAGCCCGATGGCATTTCGGTATCTTGCGATGAACGACCACCTGGTTGATTAATATTTTGATAAAGTAAATCTTCAAATATAGCGCGGCTTTTTTTGTAACCTACGGTACTCGCATTCGCTAAGTTATTTGAAATAACCGATATATCGGTTTGTTGAGCGTCTAGCCCAGTTTTACTGATCCACAATGCTGGATTCATAATCGTGTCCTCACTTTAAAGTTAAACTATGCGTAATAACTGATCTTGACGCTCGTCAATTTCTTCAGCTGTTTTCATTAATTTCACTTGTAATTCAAATTGGCGCTGGTGGCTTATCATATCGACCATTTCATGAACTGGGTTCACATTCGACATTTCAAGCGAACCACTTAAAACTTTTACATTGGCAGAGGTATCTACTGTTACATTTGCTTTTGGTCTAAATAAACCATCGTTACCTTTTTCGAGCTGTGAGCTATTAGCTTCTACCACTCTAAGCGTATCTATTTCTTCTAAAAAGTTAGCGGGAGCGCCTTGTGGTCGTACTTGAATAGCGCCATCTTGGCTAAACCCTATTTTTTCGACTGGGACGGGTAAAATAACAGGTCCCCCTTCGCCAATTACTTGACGACCACCGCTGGTTACTAACATGCCTTGCGCTGTAATATTGAGCGTACCTACTTTGGTATAAGCTTCGTTGCCTGAGGCATCTTGCACGGCAAGCCAAGCGTTATCACTCATCGCGATATCTAAGTCGCGCCCGGTTTGAACAATGCCACCCGATACCATGTTAGAACCCGGACGCTCTTGCATTGAAAATACACGGGTAGGTAAACCTTCGCCAAACGCTTGCATAGAACGCGCCTGCGCAAAGTCGGCTTTAAATCCTGTTGTATTTGCATTCGCCAAATTATTGGCTTTAAGCGCAAGCCCTTGTAGGCTTTGCTTAGCGCCAGAGGCCGCAATGTAGACCATTTTGTCCATAGTATCGACTCACATAAAAAATCTCTGAACTTATAAATGCAAAATAGGTGCCAGATTAAATTTGACGCAACATTGAGAGGTATTTAGAAGGGCTTACAAAGAGGACTTATAAAAAAGGCTGCAAAAATGCAGCCTAATATATTCAATGGGGTTTAACTTATCGAATCTGCAAAATACTTTGCTGAATTGTTGAGTTAACTTCAAGCGCACGTGAGTTTGCTTGGTAATTACGCTGTGCAGTAATTAAGTCTACAAGCTCAGTGGTTAAATTGGTGTTTGATTGCTCGAGTGCTGATGAATTGATGCTACCTAAAGTACCTGAACCAGGTTCTCCAGCGATAGGCTCACCCGATGTTAAACTCTTCTTCCACGCTGTATCGCCAACTTGTTGTAACCCCTGCGAGTTTGAGAAACGCACCATAGCTACCTGGCCTAAAAATGATGTATCACCATTACTGTATGACGCTACAATTTTACCATCAGTACCAATATCAATGCCGGCTAAACGGCCAACCGTTGCTCCATCTTGCTCAAGCGCTTTCACCTCAAAATTACTAGCATATTGAGTAGGCACTTTATTTGCTGTACCAGTTTCATCACGCCAATTAACTTCGATATTTGCAGGAAAGCTTGCACCATTCGTTAATAAATCAGAAAGGCCTGCTGTACCGGAGGCTGCATCACCTGCAATTATCGAAATAGGATTAAAAGTATTCGCTACATTATCTACAGCTGGATCACCTGTTGTTGACGGTACGCCGCTTGAGTCAAATCCAAAAGTAGTCAAAGGCGCATAAGAGGTGCTTCCGTCCTGAAGTACACCGTCAGCTCCAAAACTGTCACCATCAAGAGTAGTATAAACATCCCATTTATTTGCGTTCTCAGCCACTGTTGCATCATCACGTTTTACAAAAAATAACTGTAAAACATGTGGTTCACCTAATGAGTCATAAACTGTAGTTGATGTTGATGAATTATAAGTAGCACTTTCATCTGGATTAAATGGAAGCGTTGGTGACTCAACTCGCGAATCTAAATTGAATGAGCTATACACACTTGTTGTTGCACGCGGAGAGCCTGATGAATCAGGAATTTGCAAAGCTGATGAAGTGCTTAGGCTTACTGATGTTGTATTACCTGTTGCTTCGTCAACAGGGAAGCCTTGCAAGAAATTTCCTTTAGCATCAACTATGAAATTATCTTGGTTTAACTTAAATGCACCTGCCCGTGTGTATGTTAAGTCTTGCGAAGATAAGTCATCTGTCATCGCGAAGTAACCTTCACCCGTAATCGCTAAATCAAGCGAATTATTAGTGAATTGTAATGACCCTTGATGAAACTGTTGTGCAACCATTGTCGCTTGTACACCATCACCATTTTTAGTCTTACCAGAGCTAAATACTGATGAAGCGTAAACATCGGCAAACTCAGCGCGCGACTCTTTAAAGCCTGTTGTATTTACGTTTGCAATATTATTTGCAGTTACGTCTAAATCTTTTTGTGCGGCAGCTAGGCCGGTTAATGCAATATTGAAGCTCATAATTCACCTCTAACCTGTTAATCTGTGGCCTGCTGGCAGGCAAGAAATATTAAATTTGTTACGCGATTTCTGCAATGTCGGTTAACCTAACCGCACCTTCTTTAGTGTTCACAATGATGCCGCTTGAGCCGTTAATGTTTACACTTTCAATATTTTTGAAAGTTGCAATAGGCAAGCTAGAAAACTGGCCATTGGTACTACCTTGTGCCGATAACGTGTATTCCCCTTCAGGTAAACGCTCACCGCTTTCATTATTACCATCCCAGGCGAAGCGAACAGCGCCCGCAGGCTGAGAACCCATATCAATTGTTCTCACTAGCTGTCCTGAAGCATCAGTTACACTAAGTGTTAAGCTTTCAACTGCACTTTCAGCAACGATAGACCCTTTAGCATCACCTGATTCATTTAAATCAACAGTATTTGACTCTAGTAAAGCCTGCTTGCCAACAAGCGTTGAAGCTTGCAGGGCTGAGTTTGATGTCATCGAAGTAGCCAACGTATCAAAATTTGAATTCAAATCACTAATACCTTGAGCCATCGTAAAGCTCGTCATTTGAGCAATCATTTGGTCATTATCCGCAGGATTACTGGGATCCTGATACGATAATTGCTGAGTTAACAAAGAAAAAAAGTCTTCTTGCGTTAACGCATCACTTTCACCATCGCTGGTCGCTACTTGCTTTTCTTGCCAGCGTATAGAGTCTAAATAGGATGAAGATGTACTAATATCGTTACTCATAACCTACCCTCGGTTACCGCTGCCCTAGCAACAGTGTTTTACTTAGCATTTGCTTTGCTGCATCAGCAACTTGCACGTTTGTTTGGTAAGAACGAGAGGCAGAAATCATATTTGCCATCTCCTCTACAACATTAACGTTGGGTTTATAGATATAGCCATTTTCATCCGCACTTGGATGGTTTGGGTTATATTCAATTTGTAATGGTGCATCGCTTTCAACAATGCCCAAAACTTTAACACCAACTGCGGAGCCCTGCTGATTACTTGCTGATGCTGAAGCTTTTGTTAGCTCAGCCGCAAATACAGGTTGGCGCGCTCGGTACGTTTTGTCTTGAGATGAACTAATGGTATTAGCATTAGAAATATTACTAGCTGTAGTATTTAAGCGAACGTTTTGTGCGCTCATACCCGAACCTGCAATATCAAAAACATTATATAAACTCATAATTTTTATCCTTGACTACCGAGAGCTTTATTCAGACCCTTGAATCTGCCGCTTAAAAATTGCAAGCTGGCCTGATACTCCATAGCATTCTGTGTATACAAGTTTCGTTCCACTTGTATATCAACCGAGTTACCATCGCCCGTATCTGATTGATTTGGCAAACGAAATGATTCAGAGTTGCCCATACTATGAGTACCTCCACCAATGTGTTTATCGTTAGTTCTTACCATGGTATTGCCGCTTTGCTGGGTTGACCTTGCCGCTTTTAATGCCGAGGCAAAGTCTATATCTTTTGCTTTATAGCCAGGCGTATCAGCGTTAGCTATATTAGTTGCAATTAATTCTGCTCGCTGTGAACGGATCAACATGGCTTGCGGATGCACACCTAATGCTTTATCAAAACTGATAGCCATAACCTTCTCCAAAAAATTGACTTACCCATGGATAAAGCAAAAAATAAGCCATTTATAATAAGGAGAGTTATATTTTTATAAGGCCATGTATCTAAATAGAAAAACGACGCTGAGTGCGTCGTTTTAGGGAAAGGAATTAGCTTAATTATTTCTTTTGGTAAATAATACCGGGGTTGCATCTAACCATATCGAACTCAGTACTTAAGCCAGTCAAGGACTCTGACGCGCCTAAAAACAAGTACCCTTTTGGATTTAACGCTTGTGCAAACTGATTAATAATTTTAGCTTTTATTTCAGGTGCAAAGTAAATAAGTACATTGCGGCAAAAAATAATATCAAATTTGCCCATTAACGCGTACGAATCAAGCAAATTTAAATGCCTAAAACTAACTTGTTTTTTTATTGTATCGTTTACTTGTGCCATACCGTTGCCGCTATCTTTAAAAAACTTTTTACGGCGTTCTGCCGATAAGCCTCTGGCAAGTGCAAGCGCGTCGTATTCTGCATTTTTACACATATCGAGCATGGTATTAGATATATCTGTACCAATAATTTGCGCTCCCATACGTAGCACGCCAGGTTGCTTAGTTTGAAACTCGGCAACCGACATGGCAATCGAGTAGGGTTCTTGCCCTGATGAGCTGGCAGCAGACCAAATTTTTAATGGTCTTCTTAACTCTTTAAATTCAGGGAATAATTTATTTTGAAGTAATTCAAATGGGTATTGATCTCTAAACCATAACGTTTCGTTTGTGGTCATTGCATCAACAACAGCGGCTCTTAATTGCCGCTCATGAAGGCCAAGTGTTTTACTTACTAATTGTGATAAAGATTCCACATTAAATCGAGCCATGAGTGGAGCAAGTCGACTTTTAACTAAGTATTGCTTGTTTTCACCTAAAACAATACCGCATTGCTGCTCTAAAAACGAACGAAACTGGTCGTATTCACTTTGCTGCAAATCTTTATTATTCAAATCAATAACACCTATTTTTATTGGTCACTATGGACCCATTTTTTAACCGCTGTTGCTAACTCATCAGGGTTAAATTTGGCGATAAAGTCGTCAGCACCTACTTTTTCTATCATTGCTTGGTTAAACACACCACTCAATGATGTATGTAAAATAACATGTAATGGTGCAAGCTTAGGATCTGCTTTTATTTCAGCTGTTAATGTATAACCGTCCATTTCTGGCATTTCAACATCAGAAATAAGTAATGCAACTCGCTCAGTAATGTCATTTTTACAATCAAGTTCTGCTATTTCTTTAAGCCTAATTAAAGCTTCTTTACCATTTTTAGCAAGCTCTGTTTGCACGCCTAACGGCTCTAGGGCACGTTTAACTTGGTTACGCGCAACAGCGGAGTCGTCTGCAATAAATACGATACGCTCGCCTAAGTCTTTTTGAATGTCGCCACTTTGTGCAACTTCAGCACTTACTTCTGTATTTACTGGGCAAATTTCGTTGAGAATTTTTTCTACGTCTAAAATTTCTACTAATTCATTCTCGATTTCGGTCACGGCTGTTAAATATGAATAACGCCCGGCACCTGATGGCGGTGGCATTATTTTTTCCCAATTCATATTTACAATACGCTCAACCCCGCCCACTAAAAAACCTTGAACCGAGCGGTTGTACTCAGCAATGATGATAAAACTGTCTTTAATATTTTCTATTGGGCGCCCGCCTACAGCCATCGACAGGTCGATTACTGAGATAGTTTGACCACGAATATGAGCAACACCACGAATATAAGCATTCGATTTTGGCATACTTGTAAGTGGAGGACATTGCAATACTTCCCTCACTTTAAATACATTAATGCCAAAACGCTGACGCCCTCTGAGCTTAAATAAAAGTAATTCTAGGCGGTTCTGCCCAACCAACTGCGTGCGTTGGTTTACTGAGTCTAAAATGCCTGCCATTCAAATCTCCTAAAGAAAACAAATAATGCGGAACGATAATTGCTTCCTATTAATAAAGCTACATAACATCGCGGGAGCGTCTACTTTTTGACGCAAAATATTTATACCCTGTTTGAAACCATAAGCATAGTCGAAACATTATGAGTTTGTTAAAAAAAGTCAGAAGATACAGTGTTTTTTATTTTGTTGCTAGCCTCTGCTTTGCATTCCCTTTGCAGGCCAAAGTATTTAGCAAAGATTTATTACAAGAGATGGCTGTTGCTTATATAACTGAGCAGATTGGTATATTAAAAAATACTAATATGCAATTAAGTGCACTGCCTTTAGATAGTCGCATTCCTGATCGTATTTGTAATTCTGACCTTGAATTATCAACTTCCGATGAACCACCATTTAACCGCCAAGTAACTTTACAAGCTAAATGTAATGATGCTCAAACATGGGCTCAATATGTCCATGTAAGAGTTGTTGAAATGGCGCCTGTTGTTGTAGCAATTGCTAACTTAGCTCGTGGTGAGGTAATAACTAAATCGCATTTGAGTGTTGAAATGAAACCAACTCACTTTGTACGAATACAGTATTTAGATGATCCCACAATTTTAATAGGTAGCAGAAGTAAACGAAATATTAGAAGCGGGATGCCCGTTTTACTAAACCAAATTTGTATGGTTTGTAAGGGGGATTCTGTTAATATTTACGCAAACCTCAGAGGCCTTAGAATTAAAACAACAGGTATTGCATTAGAAGACGGTACTTTGGGCGATCAAATACAAATTAAAAACAAAAAGTCAGGTAAAATTTTAAATGCGCGAGTAGATGGTGTAGAGTCTGTTCAAGTAAATATTTAATTTAGATTTATACTAAAGTATCCTACGTATATGCCGATAACTTGGCATAAGTTGGGTAATATACAGGTTTATTATTATGGTTAGTCAAGTTAATGGTAGTAATCAACAAGCTAATGCACTTACAAATGCAAAGCAACAACAAGTTGATTTAAAAAAAGATAATGCAAATACACAA
Source organism: Pseudoalteromonas sp. APC 3691 (assembly GCF_030408135.1). Classification (NCBI taxonomy): domain Bacteria; kingdom Pseudomonadati; phylum Pseudomonadota; class Gammaproteobacteria; order Alteromonadales; family Pseudoalteromonadaceae; genus Pseudoalteromonas; species Pseudoalteromonas sp. APC 3691. The sequence goes on from NZ_JASDCB010000006.1 coordinate 75,984, forward strand.
GCTGCTCAGGCTCCTTCGCCTAAGGCTGCAAGTGATTCTGTAAGTTTAACGCCGCAAGCGCAGCAATTAAAAACGCTTCAAGATAAAGCACAGCAATCACCTGGCTTTGACAGCGATAAAGTTGCTGAGCTTAAAAAAGCAATAACTGAAGGTAAATACCAAGTGGATAGTGAAAAGCTTGCCAAAAATTTAGCTGATTTTGAGTTTAACGTATATGGCTGATCATAATAGTTTAATTAGCGTAAAACTAAACCAACAAGTAAGTTGTTTAGACTCTTTGCATACGCTATTAAACGACGAGCTTACTGCTATTGCCTCACGACGTGGTGCTGGTTTAAAAGAAATTGCCCAACAAAAAATGTCTTTTTTAACTAAGTTAAGCACTCTTGATAAAGAGCTAAGTAAGCTAATTGCTAGTAACGACTCACAAAATCCTGAAATATCTGAGCTAATAAGCCAAGTTAAAACTCAACTTGCACAATGCCAAAAACAAAATAACGTTAATGCTCATGCTGCCCGCCAAGCGCAACTAAGTGTTAAACAATTAAAAGAGATATTAATTGGCGCACCAACGTCAATGACCTACGATCAAGCCGGTAAATCTGTAAATACCGAGAGTAAACTGGTTCGTAACTTAAAAGCTTAAGCCCCAAATTTTACATTAAAAAAGCCTTATTGACTTATCAATAAGGCTTTTTTAATGTCCTTTATTCTTAAATTTAGTTATAAATAATACCAATTCACTTAATTATGTAAGCCCCCCCCTTAATAAATAATTAGGGGGGCTTTATTGGTATTAAATATCCGTTTGATTATTACTACTTTCAATTAAGTGTTTAATCATTTCCTCCGATTGATTTTGTACATCAACTGCAGGTGCTGCTGTATCAATGCTTCCCCCGCTTTGGGCTGGGGTATAAGCAATTGCAGAGCCTTCGTCTTCAACCAGTGTATTTAGCGCTATAAGCTGCTCTGCATCTTCGTTCATGATTACATCATCAATATTAAGCGGCTCCGCCGAACTCATTTGCACCGTTTGCTCAGGTGTTGATAGACCACTCAAGTTACCTAAATCTATCGTTTCAGTGCTTAATATGTTGTTGCTTGAAAGCAGATAAAACCTTTGTTATTGAACGATCTAAAATAAGTGGCAATAAAATACATCTGTTGAGCACTACGCAATCTGCTTAAAAATTAATCCTAACAACAGCATAGCACTCAATATAAGAGGATGAGATATTTTGAATAACTTTTTTAATTAACTGGGCTATTTAGTAATAAGTTACTTTTTTAACTTCGCGTGGTTTTACTTCACCTATGTATAAATCGTGCACACGCTTCATATTAAGCTCAAGCTCGGTCACGTAAGTGTCATCTACTGCGTAAGTTTTAATTATTTGTGCACCTTTAATAAGCCCCTGCACTTTACTTTCTAGGTAATCGTCTTGAGCAATTGAACCTTCCACCGTTGTTCCTGCGGTAATTTTTTGCCCATATACTTGTTCAGTAAGCTCGCGGTAAGCCTCAAGCTTAGAAGCTTTAATTGCCATAAGTTGCTTTTGCGACGCGTTAGCGCCTTTTTGTAAGCTAATAGGTGCATACCCTATCGCTTTTAAAACTGGGTAATTATTTGGCTCTACATATTTATATTCAACATGCTTATCAAAAACGCTGCTACAACCACCTAAGGTTAAACACCCAAGTGTAATAAGTAATGAAATCGCTCGCATAGCATCTAGCCCTTGTATAGTAATTAGCAGTACATATGCACGTTTAATGCCATTTATAGTATTACCAAATAACATTGGTACAGTCCTTGCTCTACCTAGTTAATAGCTAACGTTTAATTGGAGTAAAAGTATGAAGTCGTTTTTATCATTGGCATTTGCAGGATTAAGTGTAACGGCATTATTAACTTTCTCCCCTTTTACTAAAGCGCAGTGGTATGAATCAACAGGCCATGCGAACGTTCAAAATGGTGATACGAGCGCAGCTAAATCTGCCGCTATAAAAGATGCGATTACACAAGCGTTAGTGTTCTCTGGCGCACGGGTTAGCTCGGTGCAAACCTTGGTAGATGGCGTGTTAATGCAAGATCAGCTAAAAATTAGCAGCCACGGCGAAATTCAAAAAATTGAACTGATCAGCGAAAATAAATACGACAATAAATTTGCTGTTACATTACGACTCGATATTTTTTCTCAAACAGAGCAATGCCCACAAAATAGTTTTAATAAGTTTGTGGCCGTTACACAAAGCCAACTTGTTCATCGTGAACATGCCAAAATGGGTCAAATATTTGACGTAAGCAAAGCGATTAGCAAAAATATTTTTACCTCTCTGCAAAAATCAAAAATGAGCGCAGTGCCTATTGCTTACTATAATAATGCAATAAGCGTTGATAAATACTTTTCGCAGCAGCACGACTATTCAAACGCTCAATTAGAAGAAATATCTTCGCGCAGTAACGCTCAATATGTTCTGCTTAGCCAAATAACCAGCCTTTCGACTAGCGACAAACTCAATAACGATTATGCATTTTGGCAAGACGAGGCGTATGAGCGCAGTTACAACATTGAGTTTGCACTGTTTGATGGCACTACCTATGAGCAACTTTGGCAAAATAGTTACCATACTGAAGCAATTTGGCCATTTGAAAAAACAACCATAGTTGACGTTAATAGTGATAGATTTTGGCAATCGCCTTATGGGCAAAGCATAACCGATATCAACCAAGCAGTAAGTTATGACATTCAAGCAGCCATGGCGTGTTTACCTACTCAAGGTAAAATAATGCATATGGAAAATAGCAAAATCGTTATTAACTTGGGTAAAGCTCATGGGTTAAAAAAAGGCCAAATGCTAAGCATTGCGCACCATAACTATTTAACCGACGCGGCAGGTAATGTTATGCCGCACACCATCACCACGCTTAATAAAATTCGTGTAGAGCAGCTTTATCAGCAAACCGCAGTAGCAGTCAGTATTGATGAAAAACCGCTACCTGGCGTGCAAATTAACGATGTAGTAGAAATAATCAGCCAAGATCTTTAGAGTTTTTTACTCAATTTAGCTTTTAAATTAGGGTGAGCCGATAACCACTCGCCCAATTGTTCTACACCAGATAAATGCGGATAATGCTTTCTGCATGCAAACACCACATTACGCTGCTGATTAGGGAATATAGGCAAGTAATCAATCCCTACACGGTCGGTACATGCCAACTTTGGTACAAATGTAATACCGTCATCCATGGCCACTAACGCTAATAATGTTTCTAAACTATTACCTTTATACTGGTTAGATACATCGACTCCTGCAGAAAAACAAAACTTTTGGGCTTGATCTTTAAAGCAATGACCATCACTTAACATTAATAGGCTGCATCCTTGAAGATCGCTCAGCGCTACTTTTTTATGCTTAGACAGCGCGTTATCGTGTGATACCGCCACTAAAAAATCTTCTTTGTATAAAGCAACCGTATGGTAATTAATAAGCTCTGGCACATCGGCTAAAATAGCAAAGTCGAGTTCCCCCTTGTTTAAAGCTTCTAAAATTGTTGCTGTTTGCATCTCAATAAACGAAAACTGGCTATCAATAAATGCCGCTTTCATCGATGTTAATAACGCAGGCAACAAGTAAGGCGCAATGGTAGGAATAATACCAATAGTTAATTTACCTTGTAGAGGCTCATTAGAAGTAGCAGCAAGTTCTTTGAGTATTTGCGTTTGTTCTAAAATAATCTCTATTTGCGTCAACAAACGTTCACCTTTAGCTGTTAAGGTAACTTGCTTGGTTGAGCGATCAAACAAAGTAACGCCAAGCTCATTTTCGAGTTTTTTTACTTGGCCACTTAATGTAGGCTGACTAACAAAACATGCATCGGCAGCTTTGCGAAAATGTTTATATTGCGCTATTGCTTTTACATATTCAAAATCTTTTAAGTTCATATTCAGCTCTACGTGATAGTTTATAACTATCAGTTTAATACAAACAAACGATTGGAACTATATTTAATTATTCACCATAATGGCTATCAACAAATCAAGAGGAACAAAAATTATGTTAAACAATATCGAAGGTCAAACGATCCCAAGTGTTACATTTGCAACTCGTCAAAATAACGATTGGAAATCAGTAACAACAAATGACATTTTTAAAGGTAAAACTGTTGTAGTTTTTTCACTACCAGGTGCATTCACACCAACATGTTCATCAACTCACTTACCACGTTACAACGAATTAGCAGGCGTACTTAAGCAAAACGGCGTTGACGAAATTGTATGTTTATCAGTAAACGATACCTTTGTAATGAACGCATGGGCTGAACATCAAGAAGCGCAAAACATTACTTTATTACCAGACGGCAACGGCGAATTTACTGACGGCATGGGCATGTTAGTAGACAAGAACGACCTAGGCTTTGGTAAGCGCAGCTGGAGATACTCTATGCTTGTTAAAGATGGCGTGATTGACAAAATGTTCATCGAACCAGATTTACCAGGTGACCCGTTTGAAGTATCTGACGCAGACACAATGCTTGATTACATCAACCCTAAGCAAGCTAAACCAGAGCCAGTAACTGTATTTACTAAACCTGGTTGTCCGTTCTGTTCAAAAGCTAAAGCGCTTCTTACAGAAAAAGGCTTTGCATTTGAAGAAATTGTTATGGGCTCAGGCGCATCACTAACAAGCCTTAAAGCAGTATCTGGCCGTGAAACCGTTCCACAAGTATTTATTGGCGGTAAGCACATTGGTGGCTCAGACGATTTAGAAAAATACTTTGCTTAATTAATAATTTTGCTCAATTAGTAAATATAAATAGGGGCACTGGTTGCCCCTATTTTATAAGGAAAAAATAATGAAAGAATTGCAAACCGACGTTGTTGTTATTGGTGCGGGTACTGCGGGTTTAAGTGCTTATCGTAATGCTAAACAATTTACAAATAACGTACTTATGATCGAATCAGGCCCTTACGGCACTACCTGCGCACGAGTTGGTTGCATGCCGAGTAAATTATTAATTGCAGCTGCTGAAGCTGCGCACTCAATCACAATGGCACCTGCATTTGGTGTACACAGCTCTGCACCACGTATTAATGGTAAAGAAGTGATGGCACGCGTTAAAAGCGAACGCGACCGCTTTGCCGGATTTGTAGTAGAAGCTGTAGATGAGCTTCCAAGCGATGACAAAATTCGTGGCTATGCTAAATTTTTAGACGCAAACCGCATACAAATAGATGATCACACCATAATTACTGCTAAACGCTTTGTTATAGCAACCGGCTCACGCCCTTCATACCCTGGCGTATTTAATAATTTTGGCGACAAACTTATTATCAACGACGACGTATTTGATTGGGATGACCTACCAGAATCAGTCGCTGTATTTGGCCCTGGTGTTATAGGCCTTGAAATTGGCCAAGCACTTAGCCGACTAGGCGTAAATGTAAAACTATTTGGTGTAGGCGGCGCAATTGGCCCACTTACAGATCCAGTAGTAAAAGACTATGCAAATACTGTTTTTGCTGAAGAATTTTTTGTAGATACCGACTCAAACGTATCTGACATGATGCAAGTTGGCGACAAAGCGCAGCTAACTTACACCGACAAACAAGGTGAAAAGCACACCGAACAGTTTGACTACGTACTTGCAGCCACAGGCCGAGTACCTAACGTAGATAAACTAGGCCTTGAAAACACCGGCATTGAACTTGATGAACGTGGCGTACCGCACGCAGACACGCACACAATGCAATGTGGTGAATCGAATATATTTATAGCAGGTGATGCAAGTAACATGCTCCCATTGCTACACGAAGCATCTGACCAAGGTGCTATTGCAGGTCAAAATGCTGGGCGCTTCCCTGATGTACGTATAGGTCTGCGTAGAGCAAAAATTGCAGCCGTATTTAGCGACCCACAAATAGCAATGGTAGGCGAAAGCTACAAGCAAATTACTGACCGATTAGGCCCATGTGGTTGTTTTGAAGTAGGCGAAGTAAGCTTTGAAAATCAAGGCCGCAGCCGAGTAATGCTAAAAAATAAAGGCCATATGCGAGTATACGCAGAGCAAGGTACAGGCTTATTTTTAGGTGCTGAGTTTATTGGTCCACAAGCCGAACATATTGCTCACTTACTAGCATGGGCTGTACAAAACAAAATGACCATACCAGAAATGCTTGATATGCCATTTTACCACCCAGTAATTGAAGAAGGCTTACGTACAGCACTTCGTGACTTAAACGCCAAACTTAAATTTGGACCAGACATTATTAACCATTGTATGGAATGTGGCCCAGGGGCATAAGCTTAGGACTTAGGGCTTAGGGCTTAGGGCTAAATAAAAATAATCAGCGAGTAAATTTATTTATTCGCTTTTTTATGCTCAACTTAAAGTGAGTGACAGCCAATCGATAATGCAAAATAGTGATATTAATTGATAACATACTTTTTCGTTGGGTTTCGCTGCGCTCAAGCCAACCTACGTATAAGCCACTCCGCCTGCGCGACAAAAACTTGAATAAGGTTTTTTATATCACGACCTAGCTTTAACTTAGTGCTGTAATATTTATTCGACTGAAGTGATAAATTGAATTAGATGTTTAAAATACAGAAGTATTAATAATCTTTTTTGAAAATGAATGCCTGAGTTAGCACTGCTACATATGTGCTAGATGAAGTTTGAATTTCAAAGCACCAACCTCGTAACTAATTGATTTTATTGGTAGCCCCTGCAACCACCATGCTAACCACTTAACTTACTGATTAATATATAAATAATAAAAATAAAAAGGAGTTAGTGTAACTTACAGTGTAACAAAAACATTTTCTCTGCGTAGGTATAAAAAACCTTCGTTATATAACTCAAATCAAAAATTGAATTTAAATATAAATAAACCTATATTTAAAGACTAATCATTCAAAGAGTTACTATCATGGACGATAAGATGAATACGGCTAGAACCATCCTTAACATAACCTCTTCAATTGAGAAAATAAGGAAAGATAAAAACGAGTTTTTCATCATCTTATGGATTGGGCTGGGCTTTTTTTCAGTATTAAAAGAGGAGCTTCTAGTCTCTTGGATTGCGGCAAATATAATCGCTGCTGTTTATGCCTATGGATTTTACAAAAAATGAGTTCAAAAGAATCAAAAAGCTATTACTTACAAATTTACAACTTAAAGAATAAAGGTTATTCAAAATACTGATAGTTATCCCCCAATAGAGATTAACCTGTCACTCTTTTAAGTTTGGAAGGTCTTTCGTAACCGGCATTTTTAGCCTGTAGAGCAGTATATAACCTTTAAACTTTTGATATAACGCGTGTAAACCTAATAAACTAACTGTGCCTAAAAGAATATCATTTTCAGATATACCTGAAAGCTCTGATATTTTAAATTCAAATAGCTCATTAATAACTGTGTATATTAAAAATAGTAACAGTAACTTGTACCCTATTGAGAATATAATATCAAAAGGAAAAAAGAAGATCTCACGCAATGAGCAAGATAACTTTTCTCCATTACTTAACTGTCCCCATAATTTGTAGCCAGTTACCACATTTTTACTACAGCCAGGGCACTTTACTATTGGGGGGCCCACAATTGGGTTTCTGCCATGATACCTATCGATCAGCTGCCCGCAAGATGGGCACTGTTTCTCTGTAATAATTGTCATTTTTTAAATCCTTTTAGAGTTATATCAAACAAATTCTCTATTTTACTTTTTAAAATTATTATTATCGCTTCGATAGTTGTATAACGATTCAGGTATCGTTTCGCTTCATCATCGGAAAAGTAATAGTTCTTTTTACAAACGATACATAATGAGTGGTATTTATCAGGCAAGTCTTTATTTTTAGGTAATATCTGTGTCACATAAATTACGGCGTGGTGATGTTTTTGACAAAACATGCAATAACTAAAACTTGTTTCAAACTTTTTTACTTGTCTGCCAAATTTAAACATCTGTTATGTCCTGTAAAGTTCAATACTTTCATTTAAGTTATCTATACATCCCACAACTATAGCTATATTGATAGTTTCAACAATCTTACATAAATTTCCTTTTTTAATAAATTCGTTTTCAAAATATTCATAAACCTCATCTTCATAATCAAAATCAGGTAAAGAATCTGCAAAAAAAATTTTTTTTTCCGTCTTATTCATAACAAACCTTAAAATCCCTGTTTACCATCAGCAGTATTTTACTAATTATTTTGTAATTAACCTTGATTAATACCTGATCCGACCGTATGATCTTCCTATCTCATCTACCAACGTTTACGTATAAGTGTAGAAGGAGTTACGGTTCCGCCTTCTTCGGAAGGCGAGACTAGCTTTTCCCCTCTCTCAGTTCAGCTTTTATTCCTTTCCCAACGCTTATTGTACTTCTTACGTTGGTGCTCATATTCAATATAAAAAGCAGTCCAGGGTAAAATAAAATCTTTTCTATCTTCTAGCACTACTAAATAACCTTCAGGCTCAAACCAAATATGTATACGCTGGCTACTGCCGCGTTTTTCTGACCATACTTTGAGTGAAGGGTCTGTACTATTGTCAATAATTGGCTTAGGCCAGCATATTCGCTCACAGCGGCGCATATCTGGTGTTCTTTTTGCTTCGTTACTGCCTTCGCTCATCATATGCCAAAACGTTGCTGACTTACCATCATACTCTGGGTGTCTTTTTAACCCTAATCGCTTACCTCTATAAACTGGTTTAGCCAAAACAAAGTCTTTTTCAAAGCAATCATATATAAAATCAAAAAAAGCATTCCAATCACCTTGGAAGTCTTCTAATAAAATGAGATCTGGCAACCACTCTGGGAGTGTATTAGCTGTCATGCTCTTGGCTCCCAAATTAACAAATTAAACTTGGTTTCCATTTGTAAGGTGTTTTTTAACAGCGCATATCCGCAACGTTTTCGAATACGCTCAATAATGGCATTTTTAGCGGTGCTTTCGCTTAATCCCCGGTGAAGATAAGACAAAGCGCCAATTAATAAGTCTGCTAGCTGTAACTGCTCTGCTTCATCTGAATGAACTTGTTGAATACGCTCTACCATTTTGCGTGAGTAGTCATAAGCGTTATTACAAAGCACATCATGTAACGTACTTATTTTTTCAGCGCCAAGCGTGTCTTTAATATCAATATAAACACGGTATTTTGATTGCGGTTTAAAAATAGCTTTTAGCATCACAAAGTACATTTTGTAATACCAATCATCATGACTTTGACCAAACTTATCATGTTCTAAAATATTTTTATCTGGCGCAACTACACCTCTAAAATGTAGATCATCGTCATCAAAAAAATAGTCAATAACATCTAAATAAAACGCAAGCTTACTGGGGCTGACCTTAGTCCACTTAATCTCAAATTGTTTTGATAAACCGTGTTTTTGTTTAATCTCACGAACGCGCTCAGCAACCTCTCGTCGCTTATCTGTAGCACACCATACTGCGCCCAGCACCATCGCTTTTTGCTTGTCATTTTCTAAGTGGCAAGACTCGTCACAATAAACGTTATATGTCTGGCTCATAATATCTCCTACTTACAACGCCTGTTCGACTATGGCGTCCGTTAGATGGAGTTTAGTGGTTTGTGCGTCGGTTAATCGGGCTTTGAGTTGATCGCAGAATGCCATTAATTCATCGACTTTAGAGACGATTCGATGTTGTTCGGCTAGAGGTGGAATTCCCATTGTCATTCTTCTAAAATCACCAACGTTAACACCAGGGAGAGCAACCCCCTTGGTTTCCCCTTTCATAAATTGTTGTCCTATAGGGGAATCAATAATAAAGCGCATGTAGTATTTATTTAACTCGGAGGAAATCGCATACCTCAATACATGCTGAGTAATATTTCCTCCTTCTAATTCGACCGGAACAAAGGCAGTTTTACCTAAAGTCCCGCCATCTTTAGCAATCAACAAATCTCCTGTAAGTAATGTCGTTTTCTCAAACTTGGCAGCTCTTTCATGACAACACTTAGCTATTCCATCTAATTTTAATTTCCCCTCGACCATATCAGTTATGCGTGCAGTCAAAACACCTTGCTCCTTCCATACCGGTTTTAATATTCCATAAGTAATAATTGTTTCAGGATTGCAAGTATCGACACACTGGCTCCACTCCCACCCACTTGGTAATTCAAACGGTTTCTCTTCGTCGGTGATTTCTGGTAATGGTTTTTGCTTTTTGATTTTTTTGTCTTTAATCAGTTGGGCTTTTTCTGCTGCTATGCGCTCTAGGAGTTTGGCGGCGGGTTCGTCGTTTGGGTTTTGTGGGACGAGTTTGCCCATTACTGCTAGTTGTAAAATAGTTTGTTTTAGCGTGTCGATGCTGGCGGTGGTTGTAAATAGCGTGTCAAAGTGTTCGCTTAAACGCTGCCACTTTTGTTGGAACTGTGCTGTGGCTTGTTCTGCTGTTGCGTTTTGCTCTGGTGCTTTCAGCAAGGCCTCTAACAGCACTTCAACTAATGTTTGATGTGCTGCAATACTATTTTCTGTTTGCGTCTCCAGCGCATCACACAAGCCCATTAGCTCATCGATTTTATCAACCAACAACTGTTGATGGCTCGTTGGGGGTAACGGTATTAAAAAGCCACGTATATCGCCCATAGATATGTTGTCATTTGTGGAGTTTTTAGCTTCTTCAATTACACTTTGTATTAAATTTGTTTGCAAAACGTACTTCAAATATCTGGGCTCAACTTCACTTAAAAGTCTAATACCAGCTACCCTCTGATTCACTAATAAAGGTTCAGAGACATCTTTTAATAACAACGACTTACCAACTGTTCCACCAGTCATCGCCATCAACAAATCGTTTTTGGCAAGTAAAAATGGCTCAAGTTTTGGCTCGTATTCGTATCTAACAATGTTTTCGTTTTTTAGCCCCCTTTCATCAAAATCTGAAATTCTTATCACTCTTGTACCGTCACCAACATATTGGGAGCTTTTGAAAGCAAAACCTCCTGTGAATACAGCTATCTGATCTAATTGAGCAAACTCCCAATTATCTGGTAGTAAATAATCAGGAACAAACTTGTTGTCGATTGCTTTTGGCTTTTTGATTTTTTTATCTTTGATCAACTGTGCTTTTTCAGTGGCTATTCGCTCAAGCAATGATGACGCAGGTTCGTCATTTGGATCTTGTGGTACTAATTTTCCACGCACTGCGAGCTCTAAAATAAGCTCACGGAGCTTTTTTATGCCGTGAAGTGAAAACTTTTTAGATGAGCCGCGACCTAATAACGATTTTTGCTCGATCGCTGTCGTCCAAATATCAAGGTGCTCGGTGATTAACTGATCGGCGTTTTTGTTAGGTGTTTTTAACTCAGCCATTACTCGCCCTCGCTATCTTTTGTAAGGGCTGCTGACAGTATGCCTTTGAGCTGATCGCGCAGTGCTTGTATGTCGGCTTGCTGCTTTGAGTAGTCGGCTAATAACTCTTCTGGATCGTGACTGATTACCTCGCCTACGTGCGAGTTTTTAATGTCGAGGTTGTAGTTACGAGCAATAATATCGTCGATTGATACTTTCCACGCTTGCTCTGTTTCAGTACGGCTGGCAAAGCCGTCTGCCTCATTGCCCCACCATTCAAGTTCGGTTTTAAATTCTTCAAACTTCATGGGTTTTGTTTTGTTGTAATTTTTAACCCCTGCTGGGTAGGGGTGCTCGTAAAACCACACGTCTTTTGTTGGTGTGCCTTTGGTAAAAAACAGTATGTTGGTTTTAATACTGGTGTACGGGGCAAATACACCATTAGGTAAGCGTACTATGGTATGTAAGTTACATTCCTCTACCAATAGCTTTTTGATTTTGGTTTTTACGCCTTCACCAAATAAGGTGCCGTCTGGCAATACTACCGCAGCTCGACCTTTAGTGTTGAGCACTTCTATAATGAGCTGTAAGAACAAGTCGGCGGTTTCACGAGTTTGCATGTCGCTTGGGAAGTTTTTTTCTATGCCGTCTTCTTCTGTACCGCCAAATGGAGGGTTGGTGATGATGACATCTACTTGATCATCCCAGCTTGAAAGCGGTTTATTTAGGGTATTGCCATGTTTAACTTGTACCGGTACTTCAATGCCGTGAAGCATCATATTAGTAGTACACAGTAAGTGCGGAAGTTGTTTTTTTTCTACGCCGTGTATTTGCTTTTGAAGTATTTGGTGGTCGTCGCCCGATTTAACATAGTTTGCTTTTACGTGGTCGAACGCACAGGCTAAAAAGCCACCGGTACCACAAGCCGGGTCCATGATTGACTCGCCTAGTTTTGGGTCGGTTACTGCTACTATAAATTTAGTAATGGCGCGCGGGGTATAAAATTCGCCCGCGTTACCTGCGCTTTGTAAGTCTTTTAGTATTTGCTCGTACAGGTCGCCAAATAAGTGGCGCTCTTTTGAGTCGGTAAAGTCTATTTCGTTTAGTTTGTTGATCACCTGGCGCAGGAGTGTGCCGTTTTTCATATAGTTAAAAGCATCACTAAATGCCTCTTTAACTACATAACCCCGAGGGTTTTTGTCTATGGGTGCGGTTAAGTTTTTAAGTTCAATAAATAGCTTATCGTTTACAAACTCTAAAAGCTCATCGCCCGTTATGCCTTCGTTGTCGGCCGCCCAATTGCGCCATAAAAACTGCTCGGGGATTGGCTCGCGATAGTCGTCTAATTCAAGCTCTAGTTCTTCTTCTTGCGCGTCGAATACTTTTAAAAATAGTAACCACGACATTTGGCCAAGGCGTTGTGCGTCGCCATCGACACCGGCGTCTTTACGCATAATATCTTGAATAGACTTAATAGCTGAACTGATAGACATAGTATTCTCTTGTTTGATTATTTTTATAAACAGCGGCTAAAAGCAAATATGAAAGCTGTTTAATTTAAATGGTTTAATGTTTGCTGTGACTAATACATAGCAACAGCAAACATAAATTTAGGCTGTTTTAGGCGCTGGCATTTGGTAAATTTCGGCTTCGAGCTCTTTAAGTGCTTGCTCGTATTGTGGTTTGCCACCAAAGCCTTTTTTTACTATTTCACTTAGGCTGCCAATTTCGTTAAACGGCGCAACTTTAAGTGCTTGCATAGATTCTATTTCTTGCACACCTACATCGGCATATTTTAACAGAAGGTTCTCGAGTACGGTGTGTGCGGTACCCGAATATTTAGTGAAATAGTTACGCTTTTGTACGTTATCTGCGCGCTCTTTACGGGTTAGTGGAGGTTGGTCGTAAACTACATGGCAAATCATATCGAATGGGTCCATATCTTTGCCTACTTCTTCCTCAAGTGCTGACCAAATAATGCCTTCTTCGGCAAGCTCATCTATTACGGCTTGTTTACGGTCTGATTCGTTCCAGCGTTTTACAAAGTCGTCCAATGAACTGAACTGCTTGCTCATGGTTTTACGGGTGTAATCTATAAATGATTCGGTAACGAGTTTGCCGTCGGTATCGTAATACTGGACTCGCTCTGCCACTTTATTAACGGTAACACCTGATACGCGGTACTTAACCATTTTGTTAGTTTCGTCGTCCCATTCGCCATCAAGTGTGCCATCGCCTTTGGGGTCGTTAATCGTGTCGTTGTTGGTATCGCTTTCATCACCGGTTGATTGATCATCGAATACGCTATCAGGCTGCTCTTCGGCAGTTGTATCGTCTTGTGATTCAAGATCAATGTCTTCGTCTTCAATATCAGTGGGCGTTACTTTTATTATTTTTTCTGGTGTGCCATCAAAGCGTTCATCGGCAAATAATTCGGTGGCTTTTTTAAAGTCGAGTATCGTAAACCAAAGCTTACCGTAGCGATCGTCAATACGGGTACCACGGCCAATGATTTGTTTAAACTTGGTCATTGATTGTATGTTTTGATCAAGCACTACTAGCTTACAGGTTTTAGCGTCTACCCCTGTGGTCATAAGCTCTGAGGTGGTAGCAATAACTGGGTATGGACGTTTAGGGTTTATAAAGTTGTCGAGCTGGCCCTTACCTAGTTCGTCGTCGCCGGTGATCTTCATCACGTATTTATCGTTTTTTGCCATTTGCTCTGGGTTTAAGTTGGCAATGGCACGGCGCATACGTTCTGCGTGATCTATGTCGTTACAAAACACTATGGTTTTAGCCATAGGGTCTGTACGTTTTAAATAGTTGGTAATGGTTTCTGCCACCAGCTGTGTTCGCTCGTCAATTACCATTGTGCGGTCAAAGTCTTTTTGGTTGTATATGCGGTCTTGTATTACTTCACCGTTATTATCAACCTGCCCTTTTGTTGGTCGCCAGCCTTGTAGGTCAACATCAAGATCAACACGTACCACTTTGTATGGCGCTAAAAAGCCATCTTCAATACCTTCTTTTAGGGAATAGGTATAAGCGGGGTCGCCAAAATAGTCAGAGTTTGATACTTCCTCTGTTTCTTTTGGTGTTGCGGTTAAGCCAACTTGGGCAGCACCTTTAAAGTAAGTGAGTATTTCGCGCCAAGCGCTATCTTCACTTGCGCTACCACGGTGGCACTCGTCAATAATAATGAGGTCGAAAAAGTCAGGGTCTACTTGCTTAAACGCTTTTTGAGATTCTTCTGGCCCCGTTAGCGCTTGGTATAGTGCTAGGTGTATTTCGTAAGCAGGATCGATTGTTCTGCCGGTAATTTTGGTCATTGACGTACCAAACGGCTGAAAGTCATTAATACGCGTTTGATCTACTAATATATTGCGGTCGGCTAAAAACAAGATGCGTTTTTTTGCGCGTGATTTCCATAAGCGCCATATGATTTGAAACGCGGTATAGGTTTTACCGGTTCCTGTTGCCATAACTAGTAATACACGGTCTTTACCAGACGATATAGCCTCTACTGTTTTATTAATGGCTTGGAGCTGATAGTAACGCGGGTGCTTACCACTACCATCGTCATAATAGGCTTGGTTTATTATAGGAAGTTGCGATTCTGTATAGCCCTTGTAGGCACAATATTTAGCCCAAAGCTCTTGTGGTGATGGGAAGTCTTCTAAGCGTATTTCGGTTTCGAGGTTATGCGCATCAGGCGTGCCTAGCTTAGTTTTATCGTGGAAAATAAAGCCATCGCCATTAGAAGCAAATATAAACGGTACATCAAGCAGCCTGGCGTAATCTAAGCCTTGTTGTAGGCCTTTGCCTACTTCATGCTTATTTGCTTTAGCTTCAATGACAGCAAGCGGCATGCTAGGTTTATGGTAAAGCACTATATCAGCCGATTTAACCGTTTTACGTACACCAAGTTGCCCACGTACGATTACTTTACCGTCACGTAGTTTAACCTCTTGGCGTATTTGAGTTATGTCGTCCCATCCTGCGGTTTTAACTGCGGGTAGAATAAACTTACTGATTATATCGGTTTCGCTGAGCTTTCTTTTATCCATAACTTAAACCATCCCTAAATACTACACTATGAGTGCGCACAACTCGTTGATTCAACGCGTTTCATGCTATTTAGTGATGCTATATAAAATACGGTTAATAAGCAAAAATAAAAGGTAGAACAAATCGTTTATTTGGTGCTAACTTTGTTCTTCTATGTAAACAAACCACTATACTTACATAGCCTTAAGGAAAAAATGTGTTCCATATTTGTTCCGCACTGTTCCGCTTAACTCTAACCAAATTCGCTTATTAATTCGCAGCTACCTACAATTTAATATTTGGTCGCTTTTAGTTAGCAGTTTATAGCTGGTGATGACATTTTATATACCATCAAATGTTTTGAAATGTTTTGATTTTGGAAAGTTTTTTGAAGAACCGGCAAACCAAAGTAAATTTAAGTTTGCCTAGGTACTACTTCATGGAGTCTTAGCTACACTAAATGTTTAGGTATCTAGCTCTCCGTAATCAGCTAACCACTCAGCATTAGTTTGGTCCTGTGGCTTTGCTTTCTTACCCTCTTTTAGTGATGCTATAGGGGGGAAGGTATTACCTCTTACCGCATCACCTTGATTACTTATATCGTAGTTATTAGAGCCCGTAGTAGTTAATGCCCGTGGTTCATTATGCACGTAGCTATCAATACACGTAGTTTGATCTTTCGCTACGCCTTGCCATGTATGGTTATTGAATGATTCCTTGCCACTACCGGATGCCACTTCACTTTGCCCCCTTAAACTGCCACATGTGGATGCCGCTAGAATGCCACCGTCTAGCCCCCTATTTGCCACTGATATGTCACCGCTTAATGCCTCAAGTATTTGCTCATGTGTAATATTTACTAAGCAAAGTGTTTGAGTATCTAGCTTACTTCCTTTACTAACTTCAGCTTGCCAAACATAATTTTTCATTATGCTTATCTTTTTATAAAGCTCGCTGGGCCTTCTAGGTTTTGGTAAGTTAGATCGATTCCAAAACTTTAATAGTGCTCCTTGAGCTGGTGGATTAAAACGCTTACCAGTTAAGCGTCCGTGCTTTGTTTTGCGGTTCAGCGATACATTAAATATTGTGAAGAAATCTTCATGGGTGTGTAGATCAATAAAACTCATTGTTAGCCCATCAAACCTATTTGAGTATCTTCCCACTGTAAATTTTAAGAACTGATATACTGGTTGCTGAACCACATCACAAACCTGCTTAAGCAAATAGCCTTGATTGCTATACAACCAACTATCTGGCACCGGCCTGCCGCTCTTGGGGATAATTTTTAATTGACCGTTAGTGATGCTAATAACGTCACCACGGTTAATTAAATCATTAAGCTTAACCATATAACCTCCTAATTCCCCAGGAGGTGGTTTATTGGTTTTAAAAGCTCACTTTTTTGTTCTGGCGTAAATTCAGCTAATTTGCGATGAATACGGCTTTTGTTTACAGCTTTAATGATAATTTCAGCAATATCTAATGAGCTATAGCTATATTTATAGTGACCACCGATACCATCTGAATTTGGTATTTTTTCACGGTTAAATTTGAAGAAATATTCACGTTCAAGATTTGTGAAGTAATTCCTTCCGCTTATTAAACCTGCGTTATTCAAAATATCTAATTCAGTTGCGCCCGCTGGGTGAGCTAGAATGTATAAATTAGCCCGCTCTGTTTTAGATTGTGGATTTTTAGGGGCTAGATTAGCGGCTTTAATTCCGCTGAAAGCACTCATTATAGTGCCTCTTTGTGGTGTTTAAAATTAGGTAGATTTACAAGCCATTGCTGAACGTCGCTTTCAAGCCAACCCACCGAATTTAAACCTAACTGCTTTCTAATAGGAAATATCCCAGCGCGCTCTTTACGCCAGATAGTTGCGCGACTTAAGCCTGTAAGTTCTGTTACTTCTTGAATACGTAATATTTTATTGCTCATTGTAATTCGCCTTGTTCCGTTATAGTTCAAGGCGAATATTAGAGATTCAGGAATAAAAATCTCGGAAGCTAACGTTAGCTTCGTCGAAGCTAATGCAACTTATTGTAAGTAATTAACTTTTTTTAATATTTATAATTTTTCTAATATGATCAGCCATTGTATTTACCTCTAATGGTGTAGGCGAGGTTTTTGTACTTCTTTGATTAACTTTACAACCATCGGGCCAATGCGTTTTAGAGTTTTCATATATAGATTCAGCTATTTGAGCAGCTCTTACTTCTCCATTTTTTAAACAATTTTCATAATTATTTGCAAGTTCATAAAAAGCAGCATCAAGAACTGATCTTCTGGTATCTTCATGCCTATTTGTAGACATAGGGCGTTTTTTAGTCTTACTCCCTTCTTGATTAATAGCTAAAGCTTGCTGATTTGATAATAAAAAAGAATTTAAATCAGGAAACACTATATCTGGATATAAAAGGTTTTCCTTAGATACTCCTTCAATCGCCTTATCTAAGTTATTGCTATATAAAGTCCACAATTGTCCATCCAATGACTCAACTCGATCAATCCCACCTAAGGCTAAATTAATCCCTCTTTCCCTTAATTCTTTCTCATCCTCACCATAAGTAGTTATTGTTCTAAAGCGATGAAAACAATATTGCCCATATTCTAAGGGAACTTTATAAATACCTTCTAAACTGTATAGATCGTCCTCATCAAAAAGTTCTGCACTGGAACTGGAACCATAAATATCTCGCTTGTGGGCAAATGAATCATGACCGCTAGTAAATACTTTTTTTTCTGTATTAATAGGAGTGTATGAAGTTACTCCATCATTAATATTCTCTGAGTAATAGATTTTTTTTGCCGCTGAAAAAACTATATCATTTAGCTTCTTAGGTAAATTTTCTTTTTCCTCGTCCTCGGCCAAGGTTAAAATATCGCCAATAATATCTCCAATTTTTCCATCTTTCATAAGGCGATCTAAATCGTTGATCGCATTATAGGGTTCTCCTATCCGGCTATAGGGAAAGCTCTTCCTTCCATGCTTCCCGTTGAGCTCAATATATAAATCAATATCGCCACTTAAATAAAGGTCGATTAATTTAATAGTCTTACTGTTTATATTTACCTCTTTATCAAATGAGAACATCGATAAAGCGACATTGAAAGTTATAAATCCTTTCATTAGACCTCCTTAAATTACTTTTAAATGCTGACTACCAGTAACAGAATAATTACCTCTACTAGCTTCTTCAATATGTTCAGACCACCAGCACATCATTTTACGTCTGCGCTCTAAATAATCAGTTCGATTATAAGCAGCGCGCACTTTATTACTGTCTACATGAGCTAAAGCTGCTTCTATAACATCAGGATCAAACCCTTGCTCGTTTAACGTAGTACTTGCAAGCGCTCGTAAACCGTGCGCAGTTTGTTTACCTATTAACCCCATACGTCTAAATGCTGCGCCCAATGTTTCACGACTAGCATGTGTTCTAGGATCTTTATCCGCAGGGAATATAAACTCTCGATGACCACTAATAGGCTTAAGATATTCGAGTATAGCTAATGCTTGCGGGGTGAGTGGCACCGCGTGGGGTTTGCGCTTTTTCATTCGTTCGGCTGAAATATTCCATAGCTTATTTTCAAAGTCTATTTCATGCCAGGCTGCGCCAGCTGCTTCTCCTGGACGAACCATAGTATGTAGTTGCCATTCAAATAAGCATCGCGTCATTAACTTAATACTCGCGTTATTCACTGTACTAATAAGTTTAGGAAGCTCTTGGGGAGTGAAGCTAGCCATACTTTCATGGGTAGCTGAGTCGAATGCTTTACTGATGCCACTTAAATTATTTGATTGTATTCGCCCAGTATTTATAGCAAATTCCATCACCTCGTTAATCCGACGGCATATACGCCCAAGTATATCTAGCTTATCAGCTGCGGCTAAAGGCTTTAATGTCTCAATAGTTTGTTGCGCCGATAGCTTACTTATAGGTACCTTGCCCAAATAAGGAAAAAGATGAAGCTCAAAACCCCTGCGTAAATTAAAAGCATACTTCGCAGTTACCTTTGGCTCTTTAAGGGCTATCCACTCTCTAACGACTGCTTCAAATGTATTTTTAGCTTCAGCAGCCTTATCATTATTAAATGCCTCTTTATGCTCTTTGGGATCTATATCTTTTGCTAATAGAGCCCTAGCCTCACCTCGGCTTTTTCGAGCATCAAATAAAGTTACATCTGGATACATACCAAAACTAATCTGGGCTCTTTTTTTTGTATAAGGTTTGGAGTATGTGAACAACCACATTTTTGAACCATTGGGCTTAACTCGTAGAGCTAGGCCTTTGCCATCAGCCAAAAGATATTCTTTATCTTTTGGTTTAGCTTTTTTGATTTGCGTGTCATTTAATGGGGTAACTAATTTAGGCATTTAACGCTCCACTGTCGAACGGGCAACCAACGCTTATAAAGCAAGAAAATATAAAAATCTTAATTCTTTCTATAATTTTCATTTGGTTACGGTTTAATGTTACACCGAAAGTACAAAATATGATCGGTGTAACATCCAGTGTAACTAAAAACTTGCACTATGGCGATACCTCTTAAAACAGAGTGAAAGCTAAAGACCTTTATTTTAATGGGTTTCAAGAGTTTTTTGGTACAACGTGAAGTGGTATGAAATGTGTTTTTGGTAGCCCCTGCAAGAATCGAACTTGCAACTGCCCCTTAGGAGGGGGCCGTTATATCCATTTAACTAAGAGGCCACAAATAAGCTGTGTGCTTAGAGGTGTGAATTATAACGGCATCTGGTTTTTTATATCAAGCGACAACTGAACTTAATTGCTTGATAAGTATATATCTTCTTTATTTAGTACATAAATTGGGATTAGTTTTCGACTACTTGCGACGATTTTTTTTGTATGCGCGTTAATTACACGTGTATTTACAACAACAGCATCATGGCGATAAATTAATGTACCCGCTAATACATGGCTCGCCATTTGCTCTTCACTAAGCTTTTCAATATCACGTGAAAAAGCAAAATCACCACGGCTATTTACATCTATTGTTTGGGTTGTTTTAAAATCAACCACGCCATAACCAAACTTTTGTAACTGATGAATTAACGTCTCAGATATTTGATTACCCAATTGATTGCTTTTAGTAAGCGATGAATCAAGATCGACCAAGGTAGTAACGGCAATATTAATATTGGTGTCGGTATCACTTTCAAATTCAAGCGTATCAACCAAATCAAGTGCCATTTGCTCTACATAGTTAGCAAGTGTTTTATGGTGCTTAAGTGGTGTGAACTGCTGAGATGGATCGTATTCAACTTGCAATTGTATTGCTTGATTACTATAAGCAATATTAAGCTGATCATTACCACCGTTTACTGTGTAATCTGTTCGTGTTGTGTTTTCGTTATGCTCATTATTATGCGTCATTGAGCAGCCTGTTAACCCAATTAAAGTAGTAAATCCAACGATAGTAATTAGTATATACGACATAGTTAGCCTCACTTGCTTGCTTGCTTAAGCATTATGCCATCAGTGCGGTAGTTACTATTAAGTGCATCAACAACTGACTGCGGAATAAAACCTTGCGCAGTGCCTACTACGGCTTTGCTTTGCAGCCCAATAATACGTGCATTTACAAGGACTCCTCCTTGACTACTCACTAATGTGCCAGCGAGTACGTATTTAAAGTTTTGATCTTGGTTAAGCTCTAAATAATCTCGACTAAATACAAAGTCTCCTTCAGGTGTAACACGCATGTAGTCGGTTGTTTTAAAGTCAATAACGGGTATGCCAAAATTATGTAGCTCGTGCATAAAGCTTTCTGATATTTGATTACCCAGTAAACTACTGTCATTAAAATCATCATCTAAAAATACAAAGCTTGAAACAGCTAATGGTGTTTTTCCATTAACATATTGCAGATTTTCAACCATGTCTTGCATTATCCCGCGTACATAATGGTTTATGTTCTTTCGCATTGGCGGAGTCGGCTTAGTATGACTATTTTTTTGAGCAAAGTCCGATTGAAATAAACGGTCATTGGATACTGGATCTGCAACATCACGCTGATTATTAACGAGTTGCGTTGTTTGGTTATTATTTTGAACCTGGGTCTCATCCGTACCTGTATTCATACCATTTAGTATATGCGAACAGCCAAAGCCCAAAGGTAAACAGAGGGTAATTAATAGATTTCTCATTTTGTGCTCCTGGTTAGTATTCGCTGCGGTATAAGTAGCCATCGCGTTGCTGTATTTTTTCATTGCCCCACATTACATTAATTGGGATCTCTGTACTGCCGGCAGACAAAACTTGTTTATTATTAATATTTATCAAACGTGCATTTACAATATAAGCGTGTTGCTGACGGGTCACTGTGCCGGTAATAATTAAGTCAATATTCTGACGAGCGCGTAATTTATTTAAATCACGACTGAGTATACTGTCGGCATGTTCTGATAAGTTTAAGTTGTTTCCCAATCTATACTCAACGGTGTTATATCCCAGTTGGGTCATTTGAGTTAAAAGACTTTCTTGGATCTGTTGGCTTAAACCAAAACCTTGCTCTGTCATTAGTTTTGAGTCGATCTTATCGGCAAGAAAAAAGCTACTTACACCAATACGTGCATTTCTACTTAGCGGCCCTTGAAGATTATTAAGTTGGGCTGTTAAGTTATTAACGTATTCGCTTACTGTGTAGGCTGCCATAGCTGCTTTGGGAGCATTAGTACTGACACTCGGCTCGGGTTGAGGCGTTAAACTACAAGCTGCTAGGTTTACAAATAATAAGGGCAATAACAGGCGCATAGTTGCCATCCTCTTTTAAATATATAAGAGTTAAAGCAATTATTATGCCTAAAGATCACTGTTTGTAAGGTTGTTGAACATAATAGCTAACAAAACATGCTACTTGTTGCTTTATAAGAGCTAAACAATCATTTTTCGCATCCGCTGAATTGCTATAAGCACCTAACTTCAATCGATAAAAAGTTGTGTTATTAACACTTACGGTTTCTACATTTATCTCAGTGGATAAGATGATATTTTGTGGTATTTTTTTTGAAATTCGCTGAGCTTCTTTTGCAATGCATTTTTATTTTTAAAAGCGGCAATTTGCAAAGCAAACAATGCCGAATCGGTTTTTAATATACTTTCGTTATTAACTACATCATTTACACGAGTATTTAGAACATCAGACTCATTTAGTTGTTTTAGGTTAGTAGCAAGCTGCGTTAATTTATTTTCTAACTTGAGTAGCTGCTCTACTTTTGGTTGAGAGCTTTCCCATTGTGCCGCAGAGCTTTTGAGCAGCTCCAAATCAGACTTTTCAATAAGAATCGGTTGCGGGGTTGCTTGAGCCATTTTAACTTGTTGAGATGAGTTACATGCAGATAAAACAAGTACACCCATTAGCATCATGCATTCTAAGCTCCGTTTTAAAAGCATTTTCCTTCCCTGAAATGACGTTGTTTTATGGGGTCATATACCCCTAAACGCATTTAATTATGAAGGGTGTATTTTATGGATAAACAGATTTTAAGCAAGTTTCTATTTTAACTACAGCTTTACTGGCTTATCAGTGTAGTTACTTACTATGCAATCGAGTTTGTACAGTTTGAATACGTCACAGTCTGCTTTTGCATTTTTAAAGTTTTGGTAAGAGCCAAGTTTCAGCCTGTAAAACATTTTGTCGTTTATTTTGGCGGTTTCTACGTTAGTCAATATTTTGTCTCTAAACAACGGTGCTGCTTTAGTATTTAGCTCTTGCCATGCTTTAGCCATACCTTGCTCTGAGTCAACCGAAGCTACCTGTAAAGCAAATACATGTTTAGGTTTATTTAATTTTACAGTTTGTTTTTTATTACTGTAATTTTGTTTGACTTGTTGGCGTGATTTAACATTACGTGTGTTTCGTGGTGAGCGTACAGACTTGCTGCTATACCCTTGATTAGACTGCGCAATAGCTTTGCTGTTTATAATATCGATATGATTTACGAGGTAAGTTATTTCTTTTTCTAATCTTAAAATTCGCTCTATGCCTTCACGAGCTTGTTGCCACTGCATTGCGGCATCTTTTAGCTGTGCAAGTTCAAGGGCTGTAATTGATACGTAGTCAGGCGAGTTACTTTGAGGTTGTTCATCAATGGTTTTTATTTCAGGCGAGACGCTGCATGCTGTACCAAATAAAAGCATTAGCAAGCTAAGTAAAAGCCGAATGTTATTTTTTTTATATATAAACATGTATTAGTTGTCCTGAAAGCAGTGTTTTTACACTACATTTCAGTTAAACATTCTCACAAGAAAGCGTTTAACTTTATTTAAGCTGTGAGCTATAAAACTTAGCTCTTCGCATGCTTGTCAGTGTTTCGTAAAACACAACGTTGCATACTCCATCCCTTCCTTGAGAGCATTATTTAATACAAATTCAATGCCAATTAACACAAACTTTACAACATAAATAACAATATGTCTGTAATGACTTAAAAACTTTTATTTTAGAGCTATTCCTTTTCTTATTTGATTCTAGGTCCTGTTGACCTTTCAGGATTAAAATTTGTTCAATCTAGGGGCTATTTAATCGCGGCGCGAGGTTTGTAACCTAGTGGGCTCGATAACTGCTCCTGCATTATTCTAATGGCTTACATCCATGTAAGAATAAGTAAAAACCGAGTAACAAAGAGTAAATTGCCCCGGGGCAGAACCCTTCGGGCAGCGCATGTTTGGCATCTATGCTACGTTATCGCCTATTTATGGGGAATAACCACACTACATAGGCTCTGCCTTGCCTAAATACCAAACAGCCTGCTGCAAATTTAACCTCGAAAGATAAACAGGCCCTGATAAAACTCATAAAAAAGGCGCCGATATAGGCTGTCTCTTGATCACAAGTCTGACTCAAGAGATTTTGCTAAATCGTAGCCTTCCAGGATGGCTTGTAACTTAAGCCATCCTTTCCATAACACTTTCACAGATGCACGCCCTGTGCGCTTGGTATCTTTCCAGCCTCCTAACTTTGCCAGTTCCTGATACGCCCATGACATATTTGGAGCAGTTTCAGGCAATGGTGTTTTTATTCTCTTTAACCACAATAACTTCCATGCTTTGGGAGATAACA
>NZ_JASDCB010000060.1:0-28349 GCF_030408135.1 Pseudoalteromonas sp. APC 3691
CCCACCCTCAAGCACAGTATTGGTCTGACTAAGTATAGGGCGTTGCGCTATTTTGCACGCTGACCCACCAATACTGCCGAAACAGGTTACGGTTAGTTGTGTACCTCTAACTTCTTATGGCTTCCTTCAGACCCCACCGTTGGCCAGTGACGCCCTTGCCATTCAGATTATCTTCCCCTTAGTCAGGGTGATAAGGCATCTTTCAGCCTATCGGGTTTGCCAGCTTCGCTGGGCAAACAAAAAAGCAGCTAAGTATTAATTACTTAGCTGCTTTGTGAGTATGACTGGTAAGGCTTTACGACTAGCTTAAATATAGAGCCTATTACTGAACCTTCGAAAACTCTTCTTTAGATAATTCGCCATTTCCATCTGCATCTAATTGATCAAAAAGCTGTACTAGTTGCGAGTTTACTTGGGTTTCTGTTTTACTAATTACGCCATCGCCATCAGTATCAAAAGAATCAAAATCTACCGCAGCAAACGCTGCTGAAGAAGAAGCTAGGGCTACAAGTGGTAGGGCGTGTTGATCTTTGGTGGGTGAATTTGCAGCAGTATGTTTGGTTTTTAGGCAAGGCAGAGCCTATGTAGTGTGGTTATTCCCCATAAATAGGCGATAACGCAGCATAAATACCAAACATGCGCTGCCCTTTGGGTTCTTTCTAGGGACGATTAACTCTTTGTTGCTCGGTTTTTACTTAGCCCACTAGGTTACAAACCTCGCGCCGCGATTTAATCGCCCCTAGATTGAACAAATTTCAATCCACAAAGATCAATACGCCCTAAAGTTTTGTGTAATGTTTTCATAATCGTTTCCTTAGGCTTTGAGCCTGATTAGGGGTGACCTGATTAGAGGTAAGAAGTCCTTTTCAAAGATCCTTTAGGAGTAAAGTGTCTGTAAATTAATATTCAAAAAAATCATTTTCTGTTGGCCCACCGCTACTTTGAACATTCAGCTCATCAAATTGCTCTTTCACTTGCACCGACTCTACAGCCTGACTATCTGAGGCGTTGTCGGTTGTGTCTAGAGTTTCAAAGTTTGTGTTTGCAAATACGACTGATGAAGAAACAATAGCCATAAGTACAAGTGTTGATTGTAGCTTTTTCATAATATAATCCTTCAATAGTATGCGATGTCCAGATATAAATTTGCTCTATAGCGCTCTCTAGTCACATCCTTGTTATTCTTTTTAATAGGCTCCCTTGCCTATTTAGGTTGTCTTTGGCAACTCAGAATTTAGATTACATCACAGAGCATTAACTACTTAAGGCTCTGAAATTAGGCCTCAGAGAACTCATCTTCTGATAACTCACCATCTTGGTTTGTATCGAGTTCTTCAAATTTGCTTAAAAGCTCAGCATCTACTGATGCTTCGGCTTGGCTAATTGCGCCATTACCGTCTACGTCTAGCGTATCAAAATCTGTTGCTGCAAAAGCCGCTGATGAAGAAGCTAGCGCCATTAGTACTAGTGTTGATTGAAATGTTTTCATAATAGTATTCCTTCATTGGGTTGTTGCGATTAGGCCTTTGGCTTTCATCACGTTTTGCTTAATACACTCTAGGTATTACAACTTCGGTGCCACTTTTTATTTATTATTTAAAAACAATAAGTTAAATGATATAAAGCGAGAAAAGCTTAATTTGGGGAGGTGTTATTGTTGCTATTTAGCAACAGCCATTTAACTAAAAACAATAAAGCACTATAAATCAATTGGTTAAGTTTAATTAAAAAGACACACTTTTGCTAAAAAGCCAATAAGAGGGCATTTTGGTTAGCCCTCAAAATAAACTGAATATGAACATGGAAATTACATAGGATTTATTCACGTCTATTAAAAAATTAATTCCTTTATGATTAGTTAGTTACATTAATTTTGAGATTTATTATAAAAATTTTGAAAGGATATTTTGAAATTAACTGTTTTGTTGCCAAATGGCGAATTTACCTAGAAAGGTTTCAATGTTAAAGCTAAGTTGTAGCATTCAACTCATAATTTGATGCGTTGTAAAATATAGGTTCGCTTGACTTAAGCAAACCTACATCGTGTATCAGCTATCTGCAAAAGTGCCGCAATTAGAGAGAGGTAAAATTACATAGATTTAAACTACTTCCACCCTTGTAGCCACTTTTGGTTATCTTTTAAATCTCGCCAACTAATTGGATATTGATTTTTTGACATAACAGCCTCAGTAATACATTCAATTACATTGCCGTCTTCATCAAATTCCACCTCAACAATAATGAAGTGTTTTTCTTTATTTATAGCAGGTGTTGCGGTCCATTTACTATTCAATAATTTTTTAGGGTTTAGTTTATTCATTTAGTATAACGACTCCTACTCATCTATTTATACAGCTTATATAAGGCAATTATACGACCACAACACCTACTTAGCTCAGATTACTGAGCAACTAGCTACTTAGCTCAGATTACTGAGCAACTAGCTTGCCTTTGTACATTTGCATTTGGCAATGAAAGTCGTATTCACCGGCTTCAAGCGCAGGTAGTTTAACCGTATTGCCATCACCCATTGCCAGCGTTTTACTTATATCAAGCTGTGGAAATACCACTGTTTCGGCGCACGGCGCGCTGTCTTTTCTATCAAAGGTAAGTAGAACCTCTTTGTTGGCTGCCACTTTAATATGTCCTGGCTTATAAACACCGTTATCAACAACTATCGTTACTTTGTTGTCTTCACTTTGTGTTTGCTCTGGTTTGTATAGCCAAAACCAATAAATAATTGCGGCTATTAACAGTGCACCACCTATATTAATCATCAACATAATGTACTCCTTAGCTTAAATTACGATTTATTTGGTTTGAAAAAACGTAAGCGATTAGCGTTACTTACCACTGTAAGCGATGAAAGTGCCATAGCTGCACCTGCAACAACAGGGTTAAGTAGTATTCCAAAAAATGGATACAACACGCCGGCTGCAATCGGAATACCCGCCACGTTATAAATAAAGGCACCAAATAGGTTTTGTTTAATATTTGAAATAGTTGCATTACTCACTGCAATTGCATCAGCAAGTCCATGTAACGAACCACGCATTAAGGTAATGTCTGCACTTTCTATTGCAACATCGGTACCTGTGCCAATTGCAAACCCTACATCGGCTTGCGCAAGTGCGGGAGCATCGTTAATACCGTCACCTGTCATACCCACTATTTCACCGTTTGCTTGGCGCTTTGTTACTTCGTTTACTTTGTCATCGGGCATTACTTCTGCAATAAAGTCATCAATACCAACTTGCTTAGCAACGGCTTGTGCAGTGGCTTTGTTGTCACCTGTTAGCATAACTAAGTGGATACCTTTATCTTGCAGGCGTTTAATAGCTTCAACTGAATCCTCTTTGATAGGATCTGCTACTGCAATAATAGCTTGGAGCTTATTATTACTTGCAAAATACATGGGCGTTTTAGCATCACTGGCAAGTGTTTGAGCTTGCTCGGTTGCATCATCAACGGCTACATCGTATTTATCCATTAGCGCTTTATTACCAAACAACAATGTTTGCCCGTCAACACTGCCGGCTACACCTTTACCTGTAATTGCATCAAAATCGGCTACTTTACTTAAAGTTAAGCCCTGCTTTTTAGCGTATGCCGTAATTGCTTGGGCTAGTGGATGCTCTGAGCTACTTTCCAGGCTTGCAACAAGTTGCATTACTGTATTTTCATCACTGTTGTTAAAGGTAACTACATCGGTAACTTGCGGTGTGCCTTGAGTAATAGTGCCTGTTTTATCTAAAATCATGGTGGTGATTTTAGATGTCGTTTGCAGCGACTCACCATTTCGAATTAATATCCCTGACTCAGCGGCTTTACCAATACCCACCATAACCGACATAGGGGTTGCGAGTCCTAACGCACAAGGACAAGCGATAATAAGTACCGTAGTTACTGCAACAACGGCATAAGCAATTGATGGCTCAGGTCCAAAGTTTAACCATGCAAGCCCTGCAAGTACCGCAATAATCATGACTGTTGGTACAAATATTCCTGATATAACATCGGCTAAGCGCCCTATTGATGGCTTAGAGTTTTGTGCACGCTTTACCATATTGATAATATTGGCAAGTGTGGTTTCGCTACCTATGTGCGTGGCTTTAAATAATAAAGTACCACTTTTATTAATACTTCCGGCAACGACTTTATCGCCCGTTTTTTTGCGGACGGCCATTGGCTCACCAGTAAGCATTGACTCATCAACCGTACTGCTGCCTTCAATAACATCGCCATCCACAGGGATTTTTTCACCCGGGCGTACGCGTACTTCATCATTTTTTACAACATCACTAATGTCGATGTCTTGCTCTTCGCCACCACGAATTACGCGTGCAGTTTTTGGTTGCAGGCCAATTAAGCGTTTAATTGCTTGTGAGGTGCGCCCACGTGCTTTTACTTCAAAAGCGAGCCCTAAACTAATTAAACCGATGATCATCGATGATGCTTCAAAATATACGTGTCTTGCGACTTGTGGTAATAAGTTTGGCGCTATTACGACAAACATTGAGTACAACCACGCAGTACCTGTACCAAGTGCTATTAAAGTATCCATATTGGCAGCATGGTTTTTGAATGCCTGCCATGCACCGTTGTAAAATTGTTTACCTGATATAGCCATAACCACAAGCGTGACTATACCCACTAAAAACCATGCTATTCGTTGTGTATCGGTGGTCACACTCATGTCAAAAATAAGCCCGTATATCATTAACGGCGCACCGACTCCTAACGCTAATATCATATTACGCATTAGCTTTTTGTAATGTGCCTCGTCCGACTTTGCTTTTTCATCAAGTGCATCTTGATCAGACTCGTTACTCATCGGTTTGGCTGAATAACCAATGTTTTCAACTGCTTTAATAAGCGTACTTTCGTCAGCTTTACCTTCTACGCGTACAGTACGCTCAGCAAAGTTCATTTCCACGTTTTGCGCACCTTGCACGCTATTAAGGGCTTTTTCAATTTTGGCTACACAACTGCCGCAATTAGCGCCTTCAATAATAAAGTTTTGCGCGGTGTCTTTTGTATTAGTCGTCATTACGCTGCTCCTTATTTACGGAATCGTTTATTGGATCAACAAAAGATTCTATTAAACTACACACGTCACTGGCATTTTCACCATCGGCTGATGTATCCCATTGCTCAAGGGCTGCATGCATTCTGTTTCGTAGCTTTAATGTTTCTTGAAATAGTGCTTCGGTTTCTTCTAGGCGTTTAGTAATGAGTTTGCGTGTTAACGGACAAGGACAATTTCCCTGCTCTGACTCGCCTATAATGTGTTGAATATCTTTGAGTGAAAAACCAAGTTGACGAGAGCTAATAATAAACTTTAAACGCTGCTGGTCTTGCTTTGTATATTCTTGATAGCCATTTCCTTCACTGCGTATTGGGTTAAGTAACCCAATACGTGTGTAATGACGAACAGTATCGGCAGTCACGCCCATTAATTTGGCAAGTTGTTTAACATACATAATTTGGCTCCGTCGTGTTTCAGTGGCTTCATAATAAACCTAGGTGCAACACATAGGTCAATGACTATTCTAAAGCTAATAA
This sequence comes from Pseudoalteromonas sp. APC 3691, assembly GCF_030408135.1. Taxonomy (NCBI): domain Bacteria; kingdom Pseudomonadati; phylum Pseudomonadota; class Gammaproteobacteria; order Alteromonadales; family Pseudoalteromonadaceae; genus Pseudoalteromonas; species Pseudoalteromonas sp. APC 3691. The sequence goes on from NZ_JASDCB010000060.1 coordinate 5,566, forward strand.
AATAATACCAATTCGCTTAATTAAGTGACCTGTTTGAGAGAATAAAATCGTGTTGATAACAAGGCAAAGATTTTATTATTTAGTTGTTATCACTAATTGCCTTGCTTCCACGCACTCGTATATCAAAATGATTAAGTATTATTGATCATCGGCATAATGACACAAACAGAATTAACTTAAGCTGATACCGGCGCGTATTATCAGGAGGGGTGAATTCAGGAGAGAAGCGCCTAAGTAAGGCGCGTATTAATCTAAGGGCCTGTTGAACATTAGTGGTTTAACTTACAGCAGACTGTTTGGTCTTTAGGCAAGGCAGAGCCTATTTATGTGGTTATTCCCCATAAGTTGGCGATAACGCATCACAAATACCAAACATGCGCTGCCCTTTGGGTTCTCTCTAGGGACGATTAACTCTTTGTTGCCTACATGGATGAAGATCAGGGGCGTGAGCAGGACGCGGAAGCTTTGCTCGGTTTTTGCTTATTCTTACATGAATGTAAGCCTGTAGGGTAACGCAGGAGCAGTTACCGAGCTCACTAGGTTACAAACCTCGCGCCGCAATTTAATCTTCCTTGGATTGAATAAATTCAATCCACAAAGATCTACATGCCCTAGTTTGATTCGCTACGGCTTTGCTCTAATTCGTCGCTTAGCTGCTGCGCTAAAGTTTGTATTTTAGGCATGGCATCTTTCATTAAGCTTTGAGACATTTGCATAGACTCTTGCATTACAACAGGCATTTTTTCAAGTATTTTTTGCCCGGTATCTGTCTTATAAAATGCTAACATATCAGCAATCTCTTGCTCACTAAAATGTTTGTCGTACACGCTAATCATCATCGGCTGCATTTTGGCCCAGCTCATTTCGGTTTTTAATACCGTCGTCATGTCACCATAGTATTTATCAAAAATTGCCTGTTCAGAAGGCTTAACACCCATTTGATCAGACATACCTTTCATCATACCTTCAACCTGGCCGTACATAGAATCAACCATTGAATCTAAGTTCATTACACTAATAAGTTCATCTATTTTTTGCTGTTTTGTATTTTGCTCAGCATATAAACTGCTAGAAAAAATCAGTAATGATAAAAGTAGTACCTTACCCATAATAATATCCTTTAATATAAATAATCGTTTTATAGTCACATGATTAATTAGTATTGTAAAGGGGACAGGTAATCATTAAAAAGGCCGAATAAATCGCGTTTATTCGGCCTTTTATTAGTGCGCATTTGCGTTAATCGTCCTCTACATTATCGAGACCTTTAGTGCCTTCTTTAGCTTTTAGCTTATGATGAATAGCTGATTTTATTAGCATGTAACCACTAATCGGCGCCGTAATGAGTAAAAATATAGTAATGAGTATTTCTCTAACACTGAGTCCATGACCTGAATTTACAAAATAAACCATAGCTGCGATTAACATACTTGCCATACCTAACGTTGTTGCCTTTGTTGGTCCATGCAAACGCATAAAAAAGTCAGGCAGTTTAATTAAGCCTATCGAGCCAATTAAAATAAACGTACCACCAAATAACAATAGTATTGATACAACCCATTCGCTGATCATGTTTTCACCTTATTCAATTATATCGCCGCGTAGTAAATACTTACACACTGCAACTGTACTTATAAAACCAAGCATGGCAATAAGCAGTGCTGCTTCAAAGTAAAGCCCTGTGTCCATACTTATACTGTATAAAATAATCAGTGCAATAACATTTATGTACATTGTATCGAGCGCTAAAACACGGTCAGGCACTGACGGACCAATAATCAATCGCCATAAATTAAGCAATAATGATAAGCCAATCATCGAAAAAACAATGAGTAATACGGTGTCTAACATTGAAATATCTCCTTCAGTGGAGCTTCGTAGCGTTGTTTTATTTGTTTGATAAGTGCTTCTTCATCTTTAAGGTCAAGCACATGTATTAGTAAGTAACGTTGTGTTGGCTCTTCACCTTCAGGTAACGATTCTGCAATTGGATAAACCTCTGCGCTCACTGTACCGGGTGTAAGCGATACACTACTGGCCAATATAGTAATTGGCATATCATGAGTTAAATCAATCGGTACTTTTATAAAGGCCGGGCGTAAGTTTTTAGATGGCCCAAGTATAAGCAAAGCCACCTGTAGATTTGCAACAATAATATCGTAAAGCACTATAAGTAACTGCTTTAATGCTAGTCCAGGCCTTAAAATAAGCGGTTGAGGTTCGCGAAGTGAAAAGCTTAATAGGGGTATAAATATAGCAAAAATAGTCGCTAGTACTAAGTGTCCTACCGACACGCTATTATTTAACAACAACCATACCATAAACAAAAACAGGCTACGAAATGGTGTTGGTAACCAACGAAAACGGGCTTGTAATCTCATCACATGCCTCCTTTAAGTACAGCATTAATACCGCCGCTTATATCATGTAACTGAGTAGCAGCACCTAGCATGTAGTCACTTATTGGCCCGCCAAAAATAACGAGCAATGGCGAACAAGCAAGTAAACCTATAATTACAGTTACCTGCAACGGGTGTGCATTTGCACCATCTGCGTTTTCGCTTTTTTTACTTTTATGCTCCCAAAATAAGGTCGTGCCGGCACGCGAAAGCGCTACTAATAACGCAAAGCTTGTTACTAAATATACAGGCCAAAATAGTAAAGCTTGCTCACTATTTAATGTGGCTTTAAGTATCCAAATTTTACCTACAAAGCCTGATAGTGGCGGCATACCAACTACTGTTAAAGCCGCAACAATAAAGCACACACCTAATAAAAATGGTTGTTTAACGCAGCGACCTGCTACTAGCCTGTCGCCAACTTTACCGCGCTGGATTGAAACTAAATCTGCTAATAAAAATAGTGCGGCACTAACAAGTGTTGAATGAACTAAATAATATAAAAGTGCAGCAGTGGCATTTACATTTTGTAATGCGATTAGCGCAACCAACGTTCCCACTGATACCAATACTAAGTTAGAAGTGAGTTTACGTAAGTCTTGCGCTGCCATAACACCAATAGCACCCACTATAATCGTGGCAATTGCTAAGCCCCAAAGCCAAGGCTGCGCCATATGTTCAAGCGCCCCTGCTTGTTCGCCAAATATCACAGTGTAAACACGAAGCATAGCGTAAACGCCTACCTTGGTCATAATCGCAAATAATGCAGCAACCACAGGTTTAGCGCTTGAATATGTATTTGGAAGCCATAAATGCAGAGGTAATAATGCGCCCTTTAATGCAAATACAATGAGTAGTAATAAACCACCAGCCTTTGCTAGGTATACATCATCGCCCGTAAGCTCGGATACTTTTTGCGCCATATCTGCAATATTAAGCGTACCAAGTACACCGTACAAAATACCCAAACCGATTAAAAACACGCTTGAGCCAACTAAATTCAATATTACATATTGCAGTGCAGCACGAGTGTTTTGTTTATCACCTGCATGCATTAACAATGCATAGGATGCAATCAGTAACACTTCAAAAAATACAAATAGGTTAAATAAATCGCCCGTTAAAAACGCGCCATTTACACCCAATATTAAAAAGTGGACAAGTGGATGATAAAAGCTGCCCTTTTCATCATCGCCAGCACTACCATATAAAATAGCGCCCAAACCTAAAAGTGAAGTTAACGTAACTAATAAGGTAGATAACATATCAGCAACTAAGACTATCCCAAATGGTGCAGACCAATTACCAATAGCGTAAACATTAATACCCGTATTATTAATATGTACCAGTAAAAGCACACTAATGGCAAAAGTAGCTATTGCCATTACAATTGAAACTAAGCGGCGAATTTTGACGCTTTTACCACACGGCGGCAGTAATAAAATAACTGCCGTCAGCATAGGTAATAAAATAGGTAGCGAAGCTAAATGTTGGATCATTTTTGCTCCTTATTATCTGCAGAGGTATTAGGCACATAACCATCAACATGGTCACTACCTAAATCGGCGCGCCCACGTATTGCCAAAATAACCACAAATGCGGTCATCGCAAAGCCGATTACAATAGCGGTAAGCACTAAAGCTTGAGGTAGAGGATCTGCATAATCTGATCCTGTGCCAAGCACTACTGCTTTATTAATAGTGAGACGACCTGCTGAAAACAAAAATAAGTTAACAGCGTATGAAATCATAGTAAGCCCAAGTACTACAGGGAATGTACGAGCTCTCAGCAGTAAAAACACACCGCAACTGACCAATACTCCAACGCAAGATGCGTACAATAATTCCATTAAATATTTACCTCTTTTTTCTGGGTATCTGCTGTCATATTACCTAAGCTTGCTAAAATCATTAACGTAGCGCCTACAACTGTTAAGTATACACCTAGGTCAAATGCAATCGCGCTGGCAAGCTCTGTTTTACCGACAAACGGAATATCAAAGTAGTCAAACCAAGTTGTTAAAAATGGCTTATCAAAGAACCAACTACCCACACCTGTAAACAAAGAAATACCAATGCCTGAAGCTATAATTTTGCGATAATTAACATCAAAACGTTCGTTAATCCATGCCGTACCATGCGCCATGTATTGCAAAATAAACGCGATTGATGTTACTAACCCAGCAATAAAACCACCACCAGGTAAGTTATGCCCACGTAAGAAAATATACGCAGAAACCAATAAGGCAAGCGGCAATAAACTTTGTGAAATACTCGCCAGTAATATTGGGTGACGCTCTTTAGCCCATGGGCGCCCTTCACTGTCACTTGCAGGCATAAATAATGGGATTCGAGAAAGTACTTTAAATATACCTAATGCGGCAATACCTAATACGGTAATTTCGCCAAGCGTATCAAAGCCCCTAAAGTCGACCAAAATAACGTTAACTACGTTAGTACCACCGCCACCAATCTTAGCGTTAGCAATAAAGAAGTCTGAAATTGAATCTAATGGACGTGTAAGTAATGCATAACAAATACTCGCTATAACTACACCTAGCGTAGAAGCTATGCCTAAGTCTCGAAGTACGCGTAACGAACTTGATTCTTTTGGCGTATGCTGCGGTAAAAAAAACAATGCCAGCATAAGTAAAATAATAGTAACAACCTCAACGGTTAGTTGTGTAAGTGCTAAATCAGGTGCAGAAAAACGTGTAAATACAACCGACACCATTAACCCTACAATTGAGAGCATTAACAACGATACCATTCGAGAGCGATGCCAAATAACGGTAGCAAGTGCACCAATAATCAACAAGCCAGCTCCAATTGCATTGTGCACATCAACCGGCGTAAGTGGCATGCTACCGGCAAGCTGTTGCATTTCAAATAATGGCCAACCCGCACACAGTAGTACTACTGCTAACATAATTACAAGATAGCGCTGTAGGGAACCATTTTCTGTACTATTTACCTTTGATTGACACCAAGCAACGATACTTAAAATTACACGTTCAAAGGTTTTTTTAGCATTGAGAGGTGGTAGTGATGCTTGAAATTGAAATAGATATTTACGATTAATGTAAATAAATAAGCCGCCAGCAATCGCCATTGCACTCATAAGTAGAGGTAAGTTAAACCCATGCCAGATAGCTAATTCGTACACTGGCATTTCTTTTCCAAGTACAGCTAAAGATGCCGCAGATAAAATACCGTCAATTGTAAAGTGCGGGAACATGCCCACCAATAAACAAATCACAACGAGTATTTCTATTGGTACACGCATATAGCGTGGTGGTTCATGCGGCGTTCGAGGTAAATCAATCGGGTCGCCATTAAAAAATACGTCGTGAATAAAGCGGGCTGAGTACGCTACAGCGAAAGCACCTGCAACAGTTGCCAATACTGGAATTAACCACGACATAGAACCAAGCACTTGTTGATGCAGTGTTTCTGCAAAGAACATTTCTTTCGATAAGAAACCATTAAGTAGCGGAACGCCAGCCATTGCCGCTGCCGCGACCATTGCAAGTGTTGCTGTGTAAGGTAAGTATCGCCACATGCCATTTAATTTACGCATATCACGCGTGCCCGTTTCATGATCAATAATACCAACTGCCATAAATAACGATGCCTTAAAGGTTGCATGATTAATTATATGGAAAATAGCAGCAACGGTCGCAAGCTCAGTATCAAGTCCTAATAGCAGCGTTATTAAACCTAAGTGGCTTATTGTTGAATAGGCTAACAATCCTTTTAAATCGTGTTTGAATAATGCTATGTATGCACCAAACAATAGCGTTGCTAAACCTGTTAACCCTACAAGTAAAAACCAAGTATCCGTGCCAGCTAAAGCAGGATGAAAACGCGCTAACAAAAATATACCGGCTTTTACCATAGTTGCAGAATGTAAATACGCACTTACTGGAGTAGGTGCTGCCATTGCATGAGGAAGCCAAAAATGAAATGGAAATTGTGCCGATTTAGTAAACGCACCTAATAGTACCAATACCAATGCTACTTCGTATAAATCGTGAGATTGAATGATTGCTTTGCTTGCTAAAATAACATCTAGGTCGTAACTACCAACAATGTCTCCTAATAACATTAAGCCAGCAAGTAGTGCTAAGCCACCCGCCCCTGTTACTGCAAGCGCCATGCGTGCGCCCTTACGCGCTTCAGACTTATGCCACCAAAAACTAATTAATAAAAATGAGCTGATGCTCGTTAATTCCCAAAACAACCACAGCTGAATAACATTGTTAGACATAACAATGCCAAGCATTGCGGTCATAAACAGCATTAAATAACTATATAACTTAGCCATTGAGTCGTTGGCACTGAGGTAGTAACGCGTGTAGAGGATAACGAGCAAGCCTATGCCTAAAATCATAAACATAAACAATAAACTGAGGCCGTCTAACCGCAGAGATAGGTCGAGCCCTATTGACGGGATCCAAGCGAAAGAGTAACGAATGGTTTCGCCCGCTAAAACTGCAGGTGCATGGTATAAAGTTATTCCCAAAGCCGTTAAAGGCGCAAGAGCCGTTAAACTAGTGCTTAAATTGCGGGATAACTTACCTGTGCATGCAGAAATAACACTGCCAATTAAGGATAACAAGGGTATCCAGAGCAAAGTCATAATGTAGGGCCTTTTATTATCATAAGTTTATTAGGGCATCTCTTTTTAATACTAAGTGATGCTTTTACTGCCTGTTTTTAAACGACATTAATGACTATAGTTATACTGAAAAACACTGATTTTGTCTATAAAAAGCGGTTCTGTATGGGTGTTTTTTAAACAAGAACTAACAATTTATTAAGCCTAAAAAAACAATTAATTAATACTGATAATTGTTAATTTAATATGGCCTTATTTGCAAATGTAAACGCGCTGGAGTGGCGATAAGAATTACCATTGGTCATATCTAAATGCTTAAACCAAATCTCTCTATACTGCGCCGAGAGCCCTAACTGCTGATATTGCATAATAGACCAATTTTCACTAGGTTTATATGCAACACCACCTATCTGGCAACTCTTTGCTTTATGCCAGCCTATTGGGGGCGACTCATCATGAGAAATAAATAAATTAGGTGCCACAAAACCCGTTTTTGCACACAACCATGCTTGTTTAGTTTTAGGCAAAGCATATTCATCTTCAAAACCGTTAAAATGCATCAACTCATGCAAAAACACACTGTATTTTGCTTTTGAGTTTATTAGCATTGTTCCTTTAGTAACATTAGCCGTTCCATCTTTTGGCATCATTACTATAAAATCAAAATTGTTAGGAAGCTGGTTATTGAGTTTAGCTGATTGCCAGTCACACTTTGCTATTTGATTAGTGCTACTTTTACACTCAAGCATACCTGCAACGTAAACTGGTTTTGAAAAGCAAAAAATATTTTCACGGGGCTCTGGCTGTTTATTATAAGCATTAATAAATTCGGTAAGTTTATATAAGCCACTACGATGATCGCTCATAGTCAGCACGTTAAACATACATTGCTTATTAGGTTTACTTATATTTATTAAAGATGAAAAACCGAGAGCGTGGATAAACTCACTAGATACTTTACTCTGTGGTGTTTTTAACTGAAGCTTTAGATGATTTAGCACATCCCCTGCTGGTAATTTGTTTTTACTAGCGAGTAACTTTAAATCGCTCCAACGTGAGTGCTCAAGTAACTTTGTTGCTAATATTTTACGCTCTGGGATTGTTAAGTCATTTATAGCGGAGAGCCAAAATTGTTTTGCAGTATCGCTCTGACTGTTTTTAATAAGCTTAAGAGAATACATATATTGGGCTGAAGAAATTTTACTGCGGGCGAGTATAGCTAAAGAAGTATTTGGTAACTGCTCTAAGTGATCAGAAAAATAACCAGGTGATTTCCAATAACTTTGTAGCACATTAGCTTTTGCGTTTAAAACATGCCAAAAGCCAATAGCGCCTAGGTGATTACTCGAGCCTGTAATTAACAAACAACATAGTAATACACCTATTAATTTAAAACGCTTAACTTGCGTCAACACCTTGCATCAGCTCAAGCTCTAAACGCGCATATTTGTACTCAATAAACTCGTGTACATTAGTTGCTAGCGCAAGCCTAAAGTAGTCTGATGCTAAATACAGCTCACCTGCTGCTTGATGCATTTTAGCTAAATAAAAATAAGCTTCACATAAACGCTGCGCATATTCTTGCTCAGTTCTAACACCATCACTAATGCCAGATAAAAATGCATGTTCACTCATATCCCCCGTATAAAGAGAAATTAACTGGTACGCCCATTGTGATTCATCAAGCGCAGTGGCATTTTGTTTAAGTGCATCAAGCGCAACGGCTTTATCCTCTTGTGCTTGTGCTAAATAAACCCATAAAACTCGGTACGGATCTTTTGGAGAGCGAGCTAAAAATTCATTAAAATCATTTTTAGCAAGGCCTGCTCTGTCGCCGTAATACAGTGCGATACCTCGATTTAAATAGGCGTATTCATGCTCTTCATCAAGTTCTAGGGCAGAATCGAAAAACTCATAGGCTTTTTCATACTGCTGCATAAGCGTATGTTGAATACCTAAAAAATTATACACTTCAGCTAAATCAGGCTTAAGCTTTACTGCGCGATTAAAATCAATACGCGAAAGAGTTGTCATACCTAGACTATCAAAAAGTACACCACGGTCGTAATAAAGCTTAGCTTGTTGTTCTTCGCTTAAGTCGGCTCTATTTAATAGCTCTGAGTAGCGTGCAATAGCAATTTCACTTCTAAAGTCAGAAGCTAAAGGTGCAGTAAATGGCACATTAACAATCGGGGTTGGTTCTGAATCTGTTGTAGTTTGGCAAGCGCTTAAAGACAAAATAGCAAAAGATGCCAAAGCTAAATGTTTGAGTATCATTAAAATCCTTAATACCAAGATATATCGCGATTAATATAAGACAGACCTTGTCCAATAAGGTTTCATTAAAGCATAAAAAAAGGGGCTAAACAGCCCCTTTTTTATCATCTAGCTAATATAACTAGATTAATAAGTTAACAATTACGCGTCAGTTGGCGCGTCAGCTGCAGGTGCTCCTGATTCCATTGCTTCTTTAATACTTAGACGTACACGGCCTTGGCGATCTACTTCTAGTACTTTAACTTTAACTTCTTGACCTTCAGAAAGGTGATCAGCCACGTTATTAACGCGCTCAGTACTAATTTGAGAAATATGTACTAGACCATCTTTACCAGGAAGAATGTTTACAAACGCACCGAAATCAACAATACGTACAACTTTACCTTCGTAGATAGTACCTACTTCAAGTTCAGCTGTTAATTGCTCAATACGGCTAATTGCATTAGCTGCACTTTCGCCATCTGTAGCGGCAATTTTAATTGTACCGTCGTCACCGATTTCAATCGTTGTACCAGTTTCTTCAGTAAGCTGACGAATAGTTGCGCCACCTTTACCGATAACTTCAGCGATTTTCTTCTGTGGGATTTTCATTGTGTATATGCGAGGAGCAAACATTGATAGCTCTTCAGAAGGAGCAGAAATTGCTTCGTCCATCACTTCTAAGATATGTAAACGTGCAGCTTTTGCTTGTTTAAGCGCAATTTGCATGATTTCTTGAGTGATACCTTCGATTTTGATATCCATTTGAAGTGCAGTGATACCCGCAGCAGTACCCGCAACTTTAAAGTCCATGTCACCTAAGTGATCTTCATCACCTAAGATGTCAGAAAGAACAACGAATTTATCGTCTTCTTTAACTAGACCCATCGCAATACCAGCAACAGACGCTTTAATTGGTACACCGGCATTCATAAGTGCAAGTGAAGTACCACATACAGACGCCATTGAAGATGAACCGTTTGATTCAGTGATTTCAGATACTACACGGATTGAATATGGGAATTCAGTCAATGTTGGCATTACAGCAGCAATACCACGCTTAGCAAGGTTACCATGGCCGATTTCACGACGCTTAGGAGAACCAACAAAACCAGTTTCACCTACACAGAATGGAGGGAAGTTGTAGTTAAGCATAAAGTGGTTTTTATGAGTACCAGTTAAATCGTCGATTAACTGTGAATCACGTTCTGTACCAAGTGTCGCTGTTACTAACGCTTGAGTTTCACCACGTGTAAAGATAGCAGAACCGTGAGTACGCGGTAATACGCCAGTCATTACGTCTAGTGCACGAATCATATCTGGTTCACGACCATCGATACGTTTTTCGCCAGCAGCGATACGGCCACGAACGATTTTCTTCTCAAGTGAACCGAAGATTTTGCCAATTTCTTGCTTGTCTAAAGACTCGCCTTCAGCAAGTTCAGCTGTTAATACTGCAACAACTTCATCTTTAGCTTCACCAAGAGCTTCTTTACGCGCTACTTTATCAGTGATTAAGTAAGCTGCGCCTACTTTTTCAGCAGCAATAGTTGCTACTTTATCTTCTAGTGCAACGTTTTTAGCTGGTGCAGTCCAATCCCAAGTAGGCTTGCCTGCTTGCGCTTTAAATTCTTCGATTGCAGTAATGATCGCTTGAGATTGCTCATGACCATATACAACAGCGCCAAGCATTACGTCTTCTGCAAGTACGTTAGCTTCCGATTCAACCATAAGTACCGCTTTATCAGTACCGGCTACCACTAAATCAAGTTGGCTTTCTTCAAGCTCTTTTAATGTAGGGTTAAGTACGTATTCGCCGTTGATGTAACCAACACGAGATGCACCAATTGGACCACTGAATGGGATACCAGAGATAGCAAGTGCTGCTGAAGTACCAATCATCGCAACCATATCAGGTTGGATTTCAGGGTTAACAGAAACAACAGTAGCAATAACTTGTACTTCGTTTACAAAGCCGCTTGGGAAAAGTGGACGAATTGGACGGTCAATAAGACGTGCAATAAGAGTTTCGCCATCGTTAGGACGGCCTTCACGCTTTAAGAAACCACCAGGGATACGACCAGCAGCGTACATACGCTCTTGGTAGTTAACGGTTAGTGGAAAAAAGTCTTGACCAGGTTGTGCTTCACGCTTACCAACAACAGTTACTAAAACTGAAGTGTCGCCAATGCTTGCAAGTACAGCGCCGTCTGCTTGACGAGCGATTGCACCAGTTTCTAGAGTCACTGTATGTTGACCTAGTTTGAATTCTTTAATAATTGCTTGCACTTAAAATATTCCTTAAATGTATTCTAATAAGTTGTCATCAAAGTACCAATTACAGTACATAATTGTATTCAGTTGGAAATCAATTAAGTACTACAATTGGCAATGATGTGAATAATTGCAGATAAACCTTTTTACCTACGCGCATAGTATATACCAAAGCTACTTCAAAATGCGAGTCTAGGGTGTGTTGATCTTTGTGGATTGAAATTTGTTCAATCTAGGGGCGATTTAATCACGGCGCGAGATTTGTAACCTAGTGGGCTAAGTAAAAATCGAGCAACAAAGAGTTAATCGCCCCTAGGATGAACCCCAGGGCAGCGCATGTTTGGCATTTATGCTGCGTTATCGCCTATTTATGGGGAATAACCACACTACATAGGCGCTGCCTTGCCTAAAGACCAAACATACAGCTGCGAAATTAATCACGAAAGGTCAACACACACTAGCTACTAGATTTAAGCTGGGCTAATGAGTGGGTAAATACAACGATGCTTGATAAGCTATGAAATAGGAGTTTTACAATATAATTCAATAAGTTTATATATTTGTTTTATTTTAAAACACAAATTTTAGGCACAAAAAAAGGAGCTAAAAAGCTCCCATTTCTATAATCTAGTTCTTAACGACGTAGGCCAAGTTCTTTGATTAGTGCAGTATAACTAGTGATATCTTTACCTTTAAGGTAATCAAGTAGTTTACGGCGAGTGCTTACTTTACGAAGCAGACCACGACGTGAGTGGAAGTCATGCTTGTGATCAGCAAAGTGACCTTGAAGCTTGTTGATATCATAAGTAAGTAATGCTACTTGTACTTCTGATGAACCTGTATCGCCTTCTGCACGTGCAAATTTAGCAATGATATCGATTTTTTCTTGATTGCTTAGTGACATAGTAACTCCAAAAATTAAATTTAAAAGGTGTCTTAGCCGATCACTAATTCAGCCAAAACGATTAAGCCGGCGTATTCTACCAACTGTGGGAATAACTACAAGTTAATTATTCCCATCTACAACTAATAAGCCACTGCTGGGCACACTAATTGCTTATTCAGGCTTTACGTAATCATCTTGCTGGCTAGCAAGACCACGTTTAACCTTTAAATGGCCACTTGAGTTGCGCTCGCCAGTACCAATAAACACACCATCCGCAACAACTTTAATTGCCCCCTCAGGTAAAGCTTCAGGTAACTCGACTGCTTGCCCATGACTAAATACTTTGCCCTGCTCTTTCGAAATTTCAATAACAGGTAAATCAGTTAAAGCAGTGTCTATAGGTAATAACAACGAGTCTAAATAAGTAGAAGGCGCAAGCTCTTCTGCTTTCGCTTTAGCAAGCAACGCTTCAATTTCATCAAGCGAAACCATTTTATCTGCCGGATACTGACCAACAGCAGTTCTGTGAAGCATTATAACGTGTGCGCCACACCCTAGGTTTTCGCCCAAATCATCAACGATTGTACGAATATACGTCCCTTTTGATACATGAGCCGTCATTTGTAATACGTTGTTTTGTTCATCAAATTCGTCAAACGATAAGCTAAACACATTTATTTTTCTGCATTTACGAGGTACTTCAATACCTTCGCGTGCGTACTTATATAACGGTCTACCTTGGTACTTAAGTGCCGAGTACATTGACGGATATTGATCAGACTCACCAACAAAAGCAGCTATTTCTTTTGTTAGCTGTTCACGCGTTACGTTTACATCTTTAGTGCTAACAATTTCGCCATCAGAATCTGATGTTGTTGTACGCTCACCCAGTTGTGCACGAACGATATAAGTTTTATCTGTATCAAGTAGAAACTGCGTAAACTTAGTCGCCTCACCAAAGCAAATTGGCAGCATACCTGTAGCAAGTGGATCTAAAGCACCTGTATGCCCTGCTTTTTGCGCAAAATAGACGCTCTTTGCTTGCTGTAATGCTTTATTTGATGAAATGCCTTCAGGTTTGTTTAACAACAAAATACCGTCAACTGCACGGCCTTTACTGCGCTTTGCCATCTATATCAGTGCCTTCTTCGCTATCTGTATCTTCTACGTGCTTAGTACTTTGTTCACTATCTGAAATATCAGCATCAACACTTTCTACATCTTCATCGACATGCTTTGCGTTATCTTCGCGGATAATAGAATCCACTAAATTAGAAATACGCATACCTTCCATCAGTGAATTATCAACTACAAACTTTAACTCAGGCATTATACGAGCACGAATACGCTTACCAAGTAACGAGCGAATATAACCCGTTGCTTCATTAAGTACTTTAGCGCTTTGCTTAGCTGCATCTTCATCTTGTGTGTTAAACACAGTGATGAAAATTTTGGCATAAGATAAATCACGCGATACTTCTACCGCTGACACTGTCACCATACCTAAGCGTGGATCTTTAATTTCGCGTTGTAAAATTACAGCAATTTCTTTTTGGATTTGCTGTGCAACACGATCAGTGCGAGAAAATTCTCTCATTGCATTTGTCCTAAAATCATAACTTATTGAAATTTAATAATAAGCTAATTAAATAATGGATACACAAATGGGGGCTAAGCCCCCATTTATTAGTTTAGCGAGCTAACAATTAAAGAGTACGTTGTACTTCAACTGTTTCAAATACTTCGATTTGGTCACCAACACGTACGTCATTGTAGTTCTTAACGCCGATACCACATTCCATGCCGTTACGAACATCAGCAACATCGTCTTTAAAGCGACGAAGTGACTCAAGTTCACCTTCATAGATAACCACGTTTTCACGTAGTACACGGATTGGAGCGCTACGTTTAATAACACCTTCAGTAACCATACAACCAGCAATTGCGCCAATTTTTGGAGACTTGAATACGTCACGAACTTGCGCAAGACCAATGATTTCTTGTTTAAACTCAGGTGCTAGCATGCCTGACATTGCTTGCTTAACTTCTTCGATTAAGGCATAAATTACGCTGTAATAACGAAGGTCTAAGTTTTCAGTATCAATCACTTTACGAGCAGAAGCATCAGCACGAACGTTAAAGCCAACTACAATTGCGTTAGACGCTGCAGCTAGTGTCGCATCAGTCTCAGTAATACCACCAACACCAGAACCTACAATCTTCACTTTTACTTCATCAGTAGAAAGTTTAGTTAGTGAATCAGAGATTGCTTCGATAGAACCTTGAACGTCTGCTTTAAGTACCACGTTAACTTCAGAAACATCACCTTCAGTCATGTTAGTAAACATGTTTTCAAGCTTAGCTTTTTGTTGACGTGCTAGTTTAACATCGCGGAACTTACCTTGACGGTATAAAGCAACTTCACGCGCTTTACGCTCATCTTTAACTACAGTTGCTTCGTCGCCCGCAGCTGGAATACCAGAAAGACCTAAAATTTCCACTGGAATCGATGGACCTGCCGACTTGATGTCTTTACCGTTTTCATCGCGCATTGCACGAACACGGCCATACTCAAGACCACATAATACAATGTCACCTTGGTTAAGCGTACCAGATTGAACAAGTACTGATGCAACTGGACCACGGCCTTTATCAAGACGAGATTCAATTACAACACCTGCAGCCATACCTTCGGTAGGTGCTGAAAGCTCTAAAAGCTCAGATTGCATAAGTACGGCTTCAAGAAGGTCATCAATACCTAGACCAGTTTTAGCTGAGATATGAACGTACTGCGTATCGCCGCCCCACTCTTCAGGGATAACGTCTAGCTGAGCTAGTTCGTTTTTAACGCGATCTGGATCTGCGCCTTCTTTATCCATTTTGTTTACAGCAATGATTAAAGGAACGCCAGCTGCACGTGCGTGCTGTACCGCTTCTTTAGTTTGTGGCATTACACCATCATCTGCTGCAACCACTAAGATTACGATATCTGTCGCTTTAGCACCACGAGCACGCATTGATGTAAATGCAGCATGTCCTGGAGTATCTAAGAAGGTAATCATATTGCCGTTTACATCAACATGGTATGCACCAATATGCTGTGTAATACCACCGGCTTCGCCAGAAGCAACCTTCGCAGAACGAATGTAATCTAGAGTCGATGTTTTACCATGGTCAACGTGACCCATTACAGTTACTACTGGAGCACGAGGCTCTGACTTACCATCTTCATGGCGGTCGTTAAGTACTGTTTGCTCTAATTCGTTTTCTTTAACAATGATAACCTTGTGACCCATTTCTTCTGCAACTAGTTGTGCAGCTTCTTGGTCGATCACTTGGTTAATAGTAACCATGTCACCCATTTTCATCATTGTTTTAACAACTTCAGCGCCTTTAACAGCCATGCGTGATGCAAGCTCAGCTACTGTAATTGTTTCGCTAATACGCACTTCATTTTTAACATCAACAGTTGGTTTTTGGAAACCATGCTGCAGCGATGCTGGTGCTTTTAATTTAGACTTGTTACGGCCTCTTGACGCTGCAAATTTATCTTTTGCTGGCGCTTTTTTCTTTTTCTTAGCACGGCGAGTGCCTTGCTCATCACGAGCATCGGCAACATCTTCTGCTTCACGTGCATAAGTTGAAGTCGTAAGATGGTGATCCGCTGTTTCTTCGCGTTTCTTACGTTCTTCTTCTTCTTTCTTCCAGCGTGCTGAATTCTCTTCAGCTAGCTTTCTTGCCTCTTCTGCTTGACGTTTCGCTTCTTCTTCAGCTTTCTTCAATGCGGCCTCTTCTGCTTCTTTTTGCAGACGCTCAGCTTCTATGCGATCTTTCTCAGACTTAGCACTTTGCTCTGGGGTCATCTGCTTTTGTTTCGCTTTACGCTCTGCATCAGCTTTGCGTTTAGCTTCTTCTTTGGCTTTACGGTCAGCTTCTTCTTTCGCTTTACGTTCTGCCTCTTGTTTCGCTTTTAATTCTGCGGCTTCTTGTTCAGCTTTTTGTTGCTGTTCAAGACGGGCTTTTTCTTCAGCGGCTAAGCGTGCTTGCTCTTGTTCTTGCTCCATTGCGCTTTTCTTCACGTAGGTACGTGTTTTACGAACTTCAACTTGAACATCTTTAGCTTTACCCGTAGAACCAGTCACACTTAATGTGCTTTTGCTCTTACGTTGTAAAGTCATACGCGCTGGGCCATCTGAACCTGTACCACCATGATGCTTGCTTAAATGATCAAGTAACGTTGCTTTTTCAGCTTCTGTTACGTTATCAGTTGCTTGCTTAGTGATACCTGCTTGTGAAAACTGCTGTAGCAATTTATCAACAGTTGTACCTATATCGCCGGCTAGTTTTTCAACATTTACTTCTGCCATAGTGTGTAATACCTCCGTTAATAAATTACTCGTCTGCAAACCAACAAATGTTTCGTGCAGCCATAATCAGTTCACCCGCTTTTTCAGATGAAAGTTCTGTGATATCAACTAATTCGTCAATACCTTGCTCTGCCAAGTCTTCAAGTGTAACAACACCTTTGCTTGCCATAACAAATGCTAAGTGACGCTCTAAGCCTTCAAGCGCAAGTAAGTCTTCAGCTGGCTCTGCGCCATCTAAGCTTTCTTCCGTTTTAAGTGCTTTAGTTGTCAATGCATCTTTTGCGCGTGAACGCAATAAATCTACAGTCTCTTCATCAAGACCATCAATTTCTAAAAATTCAGACGCAGGTACATACGCCACTTCTTCAAGTGTCGAGAAACCTTCGTTAATAAGTAATGATGCAAACTCATCATCTATATCTAAATTTTCAGTGAATAAGTTAAGTAACTTATCAGATTCAGCTTCATTTTTGGTACGCATGTCTTCAACAGTCATTACGTTTAGTTCCCAGCCAGTTAATTGGCTTGCTAAACGAACATTCTGACCATTACGACCAATTGCTTGTGCTAGGTTATCGGCTTCTACAGCGATATCCATTGAGTGAGTGTCTTCATCCATTACGATTGAAGCAACTTCTGCTGGCGCCATTGCATTGATAACAAATTGTGCTGGGTTGTCATCGTAAAGTACGATATCAACACGTTCACCACCAAGCTCAGACGATACAGCTTGAACTCGTGCGCCACGCATACCAACACATGCACCAATTGGATCAATGCGTTTGTCGTTAGATTTAACAGCAATTTTAGCGCGTGAACCTGGATCACGTGCAGCTGCACGTAACTCAATCATCTCTTCGCCAATTTCTGGCACCTCAATGCGGAATAATTCCATTAGCATTTCAGGTTTAGAGCGCGTTACAAATAATTGTGCACCGCGTGCTTCAGGTTTAACTTCATATAAAAGACCACGGATTCGATCACCCGGGCGGAAGTTTTCACGTGGCAACATGTCATCACGGTAAATTACCGCTTCTGCGTTGTTACCTAAATCAAGTACGATTGCATCGCGAGTTGCTTTTTTAACAACACCCGTTACCAGCTCGCCTTCTTGATCTTTGTATGCTTCAACAACTAAAGCGCGCTCAGCTTCACGTACTTTTTGTACGATAACTTGCTTAGCCATTTGTGTTGTAATACGGTCAAATTTGATTGAGTCGATTTGCTCTTCAACATAATCACCCATTTGCAAATCAGGTTCTTCAACCTGTGCTGCTTCTAGAGTGATTTCGCTGTATGGGTTCTCTAAAGAACCATCTTCTAATACAGCGGCAATTTGCCAGCGACGGAACGTATCGTAATCACCGGTTTTACGGTCAATTGCTACACGTACTTCAATTTCGCCATCGTGTTTTTTCTTTGTCGCTGTCGCTAGAGCGAACTCTAGAGCTTCAAAAATCTTTTCTTTTGGAACCGCTTTCTCATTGGAAACGGCTTCAGCAACCAATAATATCTCTTTTGCCATGGGTAATGCCTCGCTTGCCCTATTCCTTCGCACTCGAATTTAAAACTTCGCGATTAAATTCGCACGTTCGATGTTACTAAGCATGATCAGATGCTCTGCACCATCGCTAGATAGTGTGATCATATCGCTGCTAACTGCTACTAAGTCGCCTTTAAAATTACGACGACCATCCTGTGGAAGTTTAGTACGCACGCGTACTTCCTCTCCTTGCGCCTGCTCGTAGTGATCTTGTTTGAATAATAGACGATCAACACCAGGAGACGATACTTCCAAATCATATTCATTTGTAATTGGGTCTTCGACGTCTAAAATCGCACTAATTTGGCGACTGGCATCCGCACAGTTATCAACTGAGATCCCATCCTCATGAGCAATATATACTCTTAAGGTAGAATGGCGACCCGCTTGTACAAATTCAAGACCATGCAACTCAAAGCCTAACATTTCTACCGCAGGCGTTAACATGGTTACTAAATCTTGTTCAAGTTTTGTCACGAAAATCCTCCATACAAACAAAAAAAGGGCTTATAGCCCTAAAATACTGAGTTTAAATTTTAATTTGATAGCAATTGCCACAAATCGTAAGGTGCAGATACAACAACGCCCCGAACCAAGCGGGGCGTCACACCAATAAAGCATAAAACTGTGTGGCCGAGGGCCAAGCTTGGTTGCGAGTCAGTAAACTGACCTAATTAAACTACATAGCCTAAAACGCAAAACGCGCATTACTTAGAATGCGCGATATAAATTAGTAAGGTAATACCTACTAGTAGAATTGGTTGCGGGAGCCGGATTTGAACCGACGACCTTCGGGTTATGAGCCCGACGAGCTACCAGACTGCTCCATCCCGCGCCAATAGATATCAAACCTTAAATTTAATATCGCTGTTAGCTGTTATACAACACGCTAAACAATGGCCGCTATTATAAGGATGTGTGGGCTAATTAGCAACTATAATACGCAATTAGTTTATAAAATTTCCAATTCGTCAAGATGCTAATTTAATGTATGTGTTAGTAACATAAGTAATCAGTCAGTTTTATAAAATGTTCATCGTCAAAATGCTAAATATTGCAGCTTACTATTTTTGAGTGAGAATCAAACAAACTAAATTTGAGCTACCTTAGTACCTTCTAGATGCTTACAATTTACTAGAAAATAAATTGATATAACTAAAACCCATACTTTAACACTAAAAAAACGTGCAGAATTTTAACTGCCCGCTATAATCAATTTTATGCCACTTGATAATAATAGTTATTACTCACTGCAGAGAGATAAAAAATGAATCAACAACAATCAGCATTGTTAAATAACTTAACAATTATTAAGCCAAATTTTCATGCATTCACGGCTCGATTTCACAGTAAATTAGCTGAATCTAGCATTGAGATGAATTACCCAACAGCCTTACAATTTAACGAAAAGAGTTTTACCCTTTTTTGTGTGCTAGAACGAATTGTTAAACATTTAGATAAGCCGGCATCGGTAGCTCCTTTTTTAGCACATCATTTAATGTACCTAAAAAATAGCAGTGTTTCACAAGGTGACATTGCAATTTTATCTGACGCTTTTTACGAAACTCTTAAGGAGCACCTTGGTAAACACTTTAATGCTGAGAGCCAACTTGCTTGGAAAAAAGCGCTCAGATATTTTGAAAGCTTTGCCGGCAATGTTTTATTTAAAGTATCTAATGTGGTTTCGTTACAACAAAAAATGCAGCAAGAGCAAAGTAATAAAATTTAAATATACAATTTTTAGGGGTGGCAATTTAACTTACGTAACCTCCTCCTTAATTAAACTCATTTTCACACCATGGTCCAACACGCCTTTATTGCCTTGATAATCGGTTAAGCCTTTTTACTCTATTCATTCGTAGTTAAATAGTAAAACGATCGTTTAATTAAATACGTCCGTATAAAAAAATTTGGCTTTACTATGACCAATCACAAAACACTCAGACTAATACTAGGTGATCAGTTAAACCCATCTCATTCATGGTACAAACAAAAAGACGACGACACGCTTTATCTGATCGCAGAACTAAAACAAGAAACCGACTACGTTAAGCATCACATTCAAAAACTGTGTGCTTTTTTTAATGCTATGGAAAACTTTGCAAATGCATTAAAAACGGCAGGTTTTGATGTTTTGCATTTAACACTTGACGATACCGCTGACGACAAAGACTTAATTGAATTACTCAAGCGAATTTCCGATAAATACCAATGCGAAACTATTGAATATCAATACCCTGATGAGTTTAGGCTTAAGTCCCAATTAGCTAAGTTTAAAAGTGATGGCTCATTTGATGTAATTGCCACAGATACTGAACATTTTTTATTACCGTTCACCGATATAAAAACACGCTTTACAAAAAACAAGCATGTGACAATGGAGCACTTCTATCGTGCTATGCGTAAGCAGTTTAATATATTAGTTGATGATACTAAGCCAACGGGTGGCAAATGGAATTTTGACAGTAATAATCGTAATAAATTTTCCAAAGCTGACTTAGCGTGTATACCAAAACCTAAGCTATTCAATAATAATGTCAAGAGCATCATTTCTCGCTTAAATAAGCACAAGATCGTTTACTTTGGCGAAATAGCCGATCAGAAACTAGAGTGGCCAACAACGCGTAAACAAGCCATTGAATCTCTCGAATACTTTTGCGAGCATTTACTTAGTTGCTTTGGTCACTTTCAAGATGCGATGACAGATCAAAGTAAAAATAATACCAGCTTGTACCATAGCCGATTATCGTTTGCCCTAAACGCAAAAATACTCCACCCGTTATATGTAATCAAACGTGTAATAAGAGAATACGAACAAAGACCCAGTGAAATATCCCTCTCGCAAGTAGAGGGCTTTACTAGGCAAATATTAGGTTGGAGAGAATATGTACGTGCCATTTATTGGATTAACATGCCCGACTACGCTGTTAAAAATCAACTACAAGCCAAAAACACACTACCATCTTATTTTTGGCACAGCTCAACAAAAATGAATTGCCTAAGCCACTCATTAAAACAAAGCCTTGAAACCGCTTATGCCCACCATATTCAACGCCTAATGGTTATTGGAAACTTTTGCATGCTTACAGGAATAAACCCTGATGACGTAGATAACTGGTACCTAGGTGTTTATATCGATGCCATAGAGTGGGTAGAGATGCCCAACACCCGAGGAATGAGCCAGTTTGCCGATGATGGAATAATTGCGACTAAACCTTATGCTGCAAGCGGTAACTACATTAATAAGATGAGCGATTACTGCAAAAGCTGTCAGTACGATGTTAAACAAAAAGTAGGTGATAAAGCTTGCCCGCTAAATAGCCTGTACTGGCATTTCATGAATAAACACAGAAACAAGCTAGAAAAGAACCTACGTATTGGTATGGTATATAAAAACTGGGATAAACAAGAAAAAACACTCCAAGAACAAACGCTGCAACAAGCAACCTACTACCTTAATAATTTAGAAGCGCTGTAAACAAAAAGCCGCCTCGAATGAGGCGGCTAAGTAATCAGGGGAATATGTACTTTAGAAGATTATTTACCTTCTATTAGATTGCTATTACCAATTTCAATTTTACGTGGTTTTAGCGCTTCAGGGATTTCACGTTCTAAGTCAATACTTAGTAAGCCATTGGCTAAATCTGCGCCGAGTACTTTTACGTGATCTCCTAACTGGAATTTACGTTCAAAGTTACGCTCAGCAATACCTTGATGAATAAATTTACGCTCTGCGTTTTCATCTTTATTTGCTTTAGTACCTGTAACTTTTAATGTGTTATTTTCTGACTCAATGGTTAATTCGTTATCGCTAAAGCCGGCAACGGCCATAGTGATTCTGTATTTGTCTTTATCGAGTGCTTCTATGTTGTAAGGAGGAAAACTTGGCTGCTTATCTGTATTAGCTGCCGCATCCATAAGTGATGCTAAATGTTCGAAGCCGATAAATGAACGATAAAGTGGTGATAAGTCTACTGTACGCATAATAATATCCTCATATTTAAGCGATATTTTGCATGTGCTTTTCTATTGAACAAGCTCAAGCAAAGTTTAATTAATAATATAAATTTCAATTATTTAAGTTTAATTTAGGACCCATCAGGCGTCCTACTTAACTATATATGGACGGTAAAATTGTTTTCAAGAGATTAATTTTAAAAAAATTAAAAAATAAACAAAAAAAGGCACTAAAAAGCTGTCTCTTGATCACAAGTCTGACTCAAGAGATTTTGCTAAATCGTAGCCTTCCAGGATGGCTTGTAACTTAAGCCATCCTTGCCATAACACTTTCACAGATGCACGCCCTGTGCGCTTGGTATCTTTCCAGCCTCCTAACTTTGCCAGTTCCTGATACGCCCATGACATATTTGGAGCAGTTTCAGGCAATGGTGTTTTTATTCTCTTTAACCACAATAACTTCCATGCTTTGGGAGATAACA
>NZ_JASDCB010000061.1:0-27626 GCF_030408135.1 Pseudoalteromonas sp. APC 3691
TGTTGGTCACTCAGTTTTCAATTGAGACTCTAATTTGTTTGCCTCGCTACCTAAGTAGGTTGGCTGTTAGAACTCAATCTGTACGAGTGCCCACACAGATGATTGCTTTATATTGTTAAAGAACGTTGCGATTACAAAGTTGAACTTTATCTCGCTAGGGCTGCGCATATTACGCTTTCCTATTTTTTTGTCAACACTTAAATTTAAACTTTCTAAAAATATTCAATCTAAGTTTTACTTAACACCCTGAGTTGTTCATGCCTCGCTATGCGTTGTCCGCTGCGCGTCGCCATATCCCGTCTCAGTGGGGTCGCATTATAGGGAGATCCGAAAACAGATCAACCCTTTTTTGAAGAAAACTTGAAATAACGTGCTGTTCGCTGAGTATTTGAGCTAAACGCTCAAAAACACAACTAAACTACCAATATTAATAGGTTCTTATAGCTATTTGAAATGAAAATTATGATAATTACTAACAGGTAGAGATATATTTCGATCACATATGTGGAAAAACTAACCAATAGAGTAAGAGTCGTATTGCTATAAATCATTTAAATTAATCAAAAGCGGATAATTGGATTGATCAGGCTATATTTAATAATAGTTTTACATATCTAAGAAGGAAGTTTGCATGGGCCATAATGGTTAACTTTACTATGAAGTTCTTAGTACCGGTATATAGATAAGAGAGAGGACGTTATATTTTCTAATCAGATCTATAAGTAAAAAGTTCGTTAGGCTTGTTTTAATTGTAGCTCAATTCGCTGCGGTATTATTAATAGCTGTAAGTCACATATATAGTGGAAATGATCTTAGACTAGAATCTGATAGGCTACTTTGAATAAATGGTAAGTGAAGAGTAATTAGGTAGAGCTATTAAAGCAGCTGTCAAAACAACTTATCAATTCAGTATGTACTCACAATAGAAGGTAATTACTGGTTCATATAGTTAGACAAATTTTAGACAAGAAAAAGCCGAGCATAAGCTCGGCTTTTAGGTTTCTTTAAGACTTACTCTGCAGACTGTGCGTCTTCTTGAACTGCTTCGCTAGTCGCTGGGCGACCAACTAGTTCAATATAAGCCATTGGTGCATTATCACCAGTACGGAAGCCACACTTAAGAATACGAGTGTAACCACCTGGACGATCCGCGTTACGTGGACCGATTTCACTGAATAACTTACCAACAACTTCATTATCACGCGTGCGAGCAAACGCTAAACGGCGATTTGCTACACTGTCAGTCTTAGCCAGTGTGATTAAAGGTTCAATTACACGACGTAACTCTTTCGCTTTAGGCAAAGTAGTTTTGATGATTTCATGTTTCACCAAAGAACCTGCCATATTGCTAAACATCGCTTTACGATGGCTACTGTTACGGTTTAATTGACGACCACTCTTACGATGGCGCATGACCCTATCCTTCTAACTAAACTAATATAGTGATTTAGATTATTCAGCTAAACTTGCAGGTGGCCAATTTTCTAGGCGCATGCCCAGAGAAAGTCCACGTGAAGCTAGCACGTCTTTAATTTCAGTTAGAGACTTCTTACCTAAATTAGGCGTTTTAAGAAGCTCAACTTCAGTGCGCTGAACTAAATCACCGATATATTGAATTTGCTCGGCTTTCAAACAATTTGCTGAGCGTACTGTTAATTCAAGATCATCAACTGGACGAAGTAGAATAGGATCGAATTCTGGCTTCTCTTCTTTCTCTTCTGGCTCAGTTACATCACGTAAATCTACGAATGCATCTAATTGCTCAGCTAAGATAGTAGACGCACGGCGGATCGCTTCTTCTGGATCTAAAGTGCCGTTTGTTTCCATATCAATGATTAACTTGTCTAAATCTGTACGTTGCTCAACTCGAGCTGATTCAACCGAGTACGCAATACGTTCAACTGGGCTAAATGATGCATCAAGCAACAATCTACCAATTGGACGCTCATCGTCATCAGAGGATAAACGACTAGATGCCGGCACATAACCACGACCGCGTTCAACACGAATACGCATGCTGATCTCGCTGTTATTTGTAGTTAAATTACAAATAACGTGATCTGGATTAGCAATTGTTACATCGCCATCGTGCTGAATATCAGCCGCAGTAACAGGGCCTACACCAGATTTAGTCAGGGTCAGAAAAACTTCATCTTTGCCTTCTAACGTTACTGCTAAACCCTTAAGGTTTAATAGTATTTCAATGATGTCTTCTTGAACGCCTTCTTTCGCGCTGTACTCATGTAAAACACCGTCGATTTCAACTTCAGTTACTGCACATCCAGGCATAGATGAAAGTAATATACGGCGTAAAGCATTACCCAGAGTATGACCAAAGCCACGCTCTAATGGTTCTAAAACTATTTTAGAACGCGTTGGGTTGATAGCGTCGATGTCGACTAACCTTGGTTTTAGAAATTCTGTAACAGAACCCTGCATGTTATCCTCTCTTAACTCTTAACTTTACTTAGAGTAAAGTTCGACGATTAGTTGTTCATTAATGTCCGCAGACAAATCTGAACGCTCAGGTAGACGCTTAAAGCTGCCTTCCAGTTTCTTACCGTCAACTTCAACCCAAGTCGGCTTTTCACGTTGCTCAGCCAACTCTAGAGCAGCGATGATACGTGCTTGTGTCTTAGACTTCTCACGGATTACAACAGTATCTTCTGGAGTAATTACGTATGAAGGAATGTTCACAACACGACCATTAACTAGAATCGCTTTATGGCTTACTAACTGGCGTGCTTCAGCACGTGTGCTAGCAAAACCCATGCGATATACAACATTGTCTAAACGTTGCTCTAAAAGCTGTAACAAGTTTTCACCTGTGTTGCCTTTAAGGCGAGCAGCTTCTTTGTAGTAGTTACGGAATTGCTTTTCTAATACACCGTAGATACGACGTACTTTTTGCTTTTCACGTAATTGTAAACCGTAATCAGATAAGCGACCTTTACGAGCGCCGTGCTGACCAGGTGCAGTCTCAAGTTTACACTTAGAGTCGATAGCTCTTACGCCGCTCTTAAGGAACAGGTCAGTACCTTCACGACGACTCAGCTTGAGCTTAGGGCCCAAATATCTTGCCATGTTATTTCTCCTAACCTATTGTTAAACGCGACGTTTCTTCGGTGGACGACAACCATTATGTGGTATTGGCGTCACGTCAGTTATGTTGGTAATACGGTAACCAGCAGCATTCAAAGCACGTACAGCAGATTCACGACCTGGACCTGGACCTTTGATGAAAACTTCTAGATTTTTTAAACCGTATTCTTGAGCAGCAGTACCTGCACGCTCTGCAGCAACCTGAGCAGCAAATGGTGTAGATTTACGTGAACCACGGAAACCTGAACCACCGGCAGTAGCCCATGATAGTGCATTACCTTGACGGTCGGTAATCGTTACAATAGTGTTGTTGAAAGACGCATGAACATGAGCCATACCATCAGCAACTTGTTTTTTAACCTTTTTACGACGAATTGGTGTCTTAGCCATAATACTATCCCCTTATCGCTTAATAGGCTTACGAGGACCCTTGCGGGTGCGCGCGTTAGTCTTAGTTCTTTGACCACGTAGTGGTAAAGAGCGACGGTGACGTAGGCCACGATAACAACCAAGGTCCATAAGGCGCTTGATATTTAAAGTAACTTCACGACGAAGATCACCTTCAACAGTGTACTTGCCAACTGCATCACGCAGTACGTCAAGAATTTCGTCTGAAAGTTCACCGATTTTTGTGGTTTCGGCGATACCAGTCGCTACTAAGATAGCCTTAGAGCGAGTCTTACCTATGCCATAAATAGCTGTTAAACCAATAACTGCATGTTTATGATCAGGGACGTTAATGCCAGCAATACGGGCCACTAACACATCTCCTATATTCGAATTTGGTAATCATCTGTTTGAAAAGCCCGTAAGGATACTCAAACGAAGACCAAATTACTACTAAAAACACAGGCCGAGAAAACTCAGCCTGCACGCTGTTTACTTAACCTTGCCTTTGCTTATGCTTAGGCTCACTGCAAATTACGCGTACTACACCAGCACGTTTAATAACTTTACAGTTACGGCATATTTTCTTAACGGAAGCACGTACTTTCATTGCTCAACTCCGTAAACTGACCTTATCGACCGTAGCCTTTAAGGTTCGCTTTTTTCAGCACAGAATCATACTGATGAGACATCAGGTGAGTCTGTACTTGTGCCATAAAGTCCATGATAACTACAACGATAATCAAAACTGATGTACCGCCGAAGTAGAATGGCGTTTGCCACGCCATCGTCATGAATTCAGGCACCAGACAGATAAAGGTTATATACAAAGCACCTGCCAATGTCAGGCGTGTCATCACTTTATCAATGTATTTAGATGTCTGCTCACCTGGACGAATACCTGGGATAAATGCGCCAGATTTCTTAAGGTTATCTGCAGTTTCACGTGGGTTAAACACCAACGCTGTATAGAAAAAGCAGAAGAAGATAATAGCCGCAGCTAAAACAAGCGAGTACAACGGTTGACCTGGGGTCAACGTAGTAGCAACAGCTTGTAATACATCAGCGACTGGACCTTCACCTTGGCCGAACCAGCTGGCAATTGTACCAGGGAACAGAATTATACTGCTAGCGAAGATTGGTGGAATAACACCCGCCATATTTACTTTTAGTGGTAAATGCGTGCTTTGGGCAGCAAATACTTGACGACCTTGTTGGCGTTTCGCGTAGTTAACAACAATACGACGTTGCCCACGTTCGAAAAACACTACAAGATAAGTAACAGCGAATACGATTACCGCAACCATCAACAGTACAAAAACATTCAAATCACCTTGGCGCGCCATTTCGACTGTCGAACCAATAGCAGACGGCAAGTTAGCTACAATACCAACAAATATTAGAACAGAGATACCGTTACCGATACCGCGCTCTGTTATTTGTTCACCCAACCACATAAGGAACATAGTACCAGTAACTAAACTCACCACTGCGGTGAAATAGAAACCCATACCCGGGTTAACAACTAACCCCTCCATCATGCCCGGTAAGCTAGAAGCAATACCGATTGATTGAATAGTAGCTAGCACAAGCGTGCCATAGCGTGTGTACTGGCTAATTTTTTTACGCCCTTGCTCACCTTCTTTCTTAAGCTCTATAAACGGAGGATACATATGCGTTAATAGTTGCGTAATAATCGAAGCCGAGATATACGGCATAATACCCAGTGCTAACACTGAAGCTCGCTCAAGAGCACCACCACTGAACATGTTGAACATCTCAACAATGGTGCCCTTTTGTTGCTCGAAGAAATCGGCAAGTACAGCGGCGTCAATCCCAGGGATCGGCACAAATGAACCTAGACGGTAAATTATGATAGCACCCAATACGAAGAGTAATCGGCGCTTCAATTCCGAAAGTCCACCTTGTGCACTTTTTGTATCTTGACCTGGTTTAGCCATTAGTACTTCCTTAGTCTTCTACCTTGCCTCCGGCAGCTTCAATAGCTTCGCGAGCACCTTTAGAGGCTTTAAGGCCTTTAACGGTAACAGCGCGTGAAACTTCGCCAGATTTAACAACTTTAACGAAAAGAACGTTCTTTTTAACTAGACCAGCTGCTTGTAACGCGCTTAGGTCTACCACATCGCCTTCAACTTTAGCGATTTCAAAAAGGTTTATTTCTGCAGATACTAAAGATTTGCGAGAAGTAAAACCAAATTTAGGTAGACGACGTTGCATAGGCATTTGACCGCCTTCAAAACCAACGCGTACTTTGCCGCCAGAACGTGATTTTTGACCTTTGTGACCACGGCCGCCAGTCTTACCTAGACCAGAACCGATACCACGACCAACACGTTTTGGAGCAGTTTTTGAACCTGCAGCAGGTGAAAGTGTATTCAAATGCATCGAATTAACCCTCTACCTTAACCATGTAAGAAACCTTGTTTATCATACCACGTACACATGCTGTGTCTTCTAACTCAACAGTGTGGTTGATACGACGTAAACCAAGACCGCGTAATGTAGCTTTATGTTTCGGTAAACGACCGATAGAGCTTTTTACTTGTGTTACTTTTACAGTTTGATTTGCCATGGTTACCCCAGTATTTCGTCTACGCGAAGGCCACGTTTTGCAGCGATTGACTGTGGAGAATTCATATTCTCAAGAGCCGAAATCGTTGCACGTACCACGTTGATTGGGTTAGTAGAACCGTAACATTTAGAAAGTACGTTCTGCACACCAGTCACTTCAAGTACTGCACGCATAGCACCACCTGCAATGATACCAGTACCTTCAGATGCTGGTTTCATGAACACTAGTGAGCCAGCATGACGTCCCTTAACAGGATGCTGTAATGTGTTGCCATTTAGGTCTACGTTGATCATGTTACGACGTGCTTTTTCCATTGCTTTTTGAATAGCAGCTGGAACTTCACGTGCTTTACCATAACCAAAACCTACTTTACCTGCGCCATCACCAACTACAGTTAGTGCAGTAAAGCTAAAGATACGACCACCTTTAACTACTTTAGACACACGGTTCACCGCGATTAGCTTTTCAGCTAGATCAGGCTGTTGTTGCTTTGCTTCTACGTTAGCCATAGTCTACTCCTAGAATTGCAAACCGGCTTCACGCGCAGCATCAGCTAGCGCCTTCACACGGCCGTGATATTTAAAGCCACTGCGATCAAAAGCAATCTTTTCGATGCCTTTGTCAGCCGCACGTTCAGCAACCGCTTTGCCAACTGCTTGCGCAGCTTCAACGTTACCGGTGCCTTTAACTGTTTCGCTAATAGCCTTTTCAACAGTAGAAGCAGCAGCCAGTACATTACCCTCAGCATTTACAACTTGAGCGTAGATGTGACGTGGCGTGCGGTGGATAACAAGACGCGTTGTGCCTTGTTCAATATAATTTCTACGAGTGCGTTTAGCACGACGTAGACGAGCTGTTTTTTTATCCATCGTCTTACCTTACTTCTTCTTAGCCTCTTTACGGCGTACATTCTCATCTGAATAACGAACACCCTTACCTTTATAAGGCTCAGGTTTACGGTATGCACGAATGTTAGCAGCTGTTTGACCAACTAACTGCTTGTCTACGCCCTTAACTAGAACTTCTGTTTGGCTTGGAGTTTCAATCGTAATTCCTTCAGGAACTGCGAAATTAACTGGGTGTGAGAAGCCAAGAGTTAAATCTAATGTTTTACCCTTAGCTGCAGCACGGTAACCCACGCCTACTAACTGAAGTTTCTTCTCGTAACCTTCATGCGTACCAACAACCATGTTGTTGATTAGAGCGCGAGCAGTACCTGCTTGAGCCCATGCATTAGCTACGCCATCACGAGGTAAAGTAGTAATAACGTTGTCATTAACTTGTACTTCAACAGCGTTGTTGATAGTACGAGTAAGTTCACCGTTTTTGCCTTTAACTGTGATTTCCTGGCCTTTTAATGTAACTTCTACACCGGCAGGAACAGTAATTGGTGCCTTTGCTATGCGAGACATAGTTCCCCTCCGATTAAGCTACAAAACCAATGATTTCACCACCAACACCAGCACTACGTGCTGTGCGGTCTGTCATTAGGCCTTTAGAAGTTGATACGATAGCGATACCAAGACCACCCATTACCTTAGGTAATTGGTCACGTTTCTTATAGATACGTAGACCAGGGCGACTTACACGCTGGATATTTTCAATTACAGCTTTGCCTTCGAAGTACTTCAACTCGATAGAAAGCTCAGGTTTAGTTTCACCGTTAACGGCGAAATCTACGATATAACCTTCGTCTTTTAGTACTTTAGCTAATGCTACTTTCAGCTTTGAAGTTGGCATCGTTACAGATACTTTCTTCGCTGATTGACCGTTACGAATTCGTGTGAACAAATCCGCGATAGGATCTTGCAAGCTCATAGTCTTACTCCCATGATTCTATTACCAGCTAGCCTTTTTAAGGCCAGGAATTTCACCGCGCATAGCTGCTTCGCGAACTTTAATACGGCTCATGCCGAATTTGCGAAGGAAACCATGTGGGCGGCCCGTAATGTTACAACGATTACGTTGACGTGCAGGGCTAGAATCACGAGGTAAAGCTTGTAGCTTAAGTACCGCGTCCCAACGATCATCTTCAGATGTATTAACATCACTGATGATAGCTTTTAGTGCTGCGCGCTTTTCAGCGAACTGAGCAACTAGTTTTGTGCGCTTTGCTTCGCGCGCTTTCATAGAATTCTTTGCCATAACCCTACCCTTATTTCTTAAATGGGAAGTTAAACGCTTCTAACAACGCACGGCCTTCCTCATCAGATTTCGCAGAAGTAGTGATAGTAATATCCATACCGCGTACACGGTCTACTTTATCGTAATCGATTTCTGGGAAGATGATTTGTTCACGTACGCCCATGCTGTAGTTGCCACGTCCATCAAAAGACTTAGCACTTACGCCACGGAAGTCACGAATACGTGGGATAGCGATTGATACCAAACGCTCAAAAAAGTCCCACATACGCTCGCCGCGTAGGGTTACTTTACAACCAATCGGGTAACCTTCACGCACTTTGAAGCCAGCAACAGATTTGCGTGCTTTAGTGATTAGAGGTTTCTGACCAGAGATTGCTGCTAGATCCGCTACTGCGTTATCTAAAATCTTCTTGTCAGCTAGGGCTTCGCCCACGCCCATATTCAATGTGATCTTTTCGATCTGAGGGACTTGCATGACAGAGCTGAAACCAAACTTCTCTTGAAGTTCAGCAACTACTTTGTCTTTATATACTTCATGCAGTTTCGCCATCATTCTACTCCAACTATTAGATAGTTTTACCAGTAGATTTAAAGATACGTAATTTCTTACCATCTTCAATCTTGAAACCTACACGATCAGCTTTACTCGTTTCCGAGTTGAAGATCGCAACGTTTGATGCATCCATAGATGCTTCTTTCTCAACAATGCCGCCAGCTTGGTTCAATTGTGGAACCGGCTTTTGGTGTTTCTTGATCAAGTTTATGCCTTCGACAAAGATTCGACCAGATTCAGTAACAACTGAAAGCACTTTTCCGCGCTTACCTTTGTCTTTACCTGCTAGTACGATTACTTCGTCATCACGACGTATTTTTGCTGCCATGATTGGCTCCTTACAGTACTTCTGGGGCTAGTGAAACGATTTTCATGAACTTATCATTACGAAGTTCGCGAGTCACAGGGCCGAAAATACGTGTACCAATTGGCTGCAAGTTATCATTTAAGATAACAGCCGCGTTGCTGTCAAAACGGATCAGAGAACCATCTGGACGGCGAACACCTTTTCTGGTACGCACAACTACCGCGTTTTTAACATCACCTTTCTTCACTTTACCGCGAGGAATAGCTTCTTTTACAGAAACTTTAATGATGTCGCCAATCGCTGCGTAGCGACGGTGTGAACCACCAAGGACTTTTATACACTGCACTTTGCGAGCGCCGCTGTTATCAGCAACTTCCAGCTGAGTTTGCATTTGGATCATGTTAATGACCTCCGGTGTAGTAATTACAACGTGTCTAAAATTCGTTTAAAAATCAGACATTTCGATTAAATCCCAATCAAAAAACAAACGAGTTGTCTCTTAAGGGCGGGCAATTGTACCAGCATTGAGGGGGCAGCGATAGGTTATTTTTTAATTAATTTAGAGCGTACG
This sequence comes from Pseudoalteromonas sp. APC 3691, assembly GCF_030408135.1. Lineage (NCBI taxonomy): Bacteria > Pseudomonadati > Pseudomonadota > Gammaproteobacteria > Alteromonadales > Pseudoalteromonadaceae > Pseudoalteromonas > Pseudoalteromonas sp. APC 3691. The sequence goes on from NZ_JASDCB010000061.1 coordinate 9,659, forward strand.
GTTATTAAAGTTGAGTAATTACGGCTATGTAGCTATTTTACAGGTGGTTACAAAACAAACAAGGCACTATATAAGTGCCTTGTTTGTTTTAACTATAGATTATTAACCGAATAAACCTTTTAATTTATCTTTAATCTTATCCTTTGCTTTGTCTTTGGCTTTTTCTTTTGCCTCATCGACTTTTTGTTTAGCTTCATCTTTAAGCGCATTACCCACATCAAGCTTTATACCAACATCGTGGAAAGGCCCTTTTATACGTAGTGGTATTTTAAAACCAGTACTGTCATCAGTGGTTCCCTGTCCTTCGATTGATCCAACTATGCCTGTAACCAAACGGTAGTTAACCGCTGTTTGCGGTAAATCAACATCGCCTTCACCTGATATTCTTATGAGTGGACTAATAAGTGATAAATCAGTATTTTTACCAACACCATTAGTAAAATTAAAACTACCAGTTAGTGCAGAGAAATCTGTTTGCTCAGATTCTTCAAATCCGGTATCCAGCCCTTCAGACGCTGCACCAAAGTTTCCTGAAATGAGTTCCTTACCTTTACGAACCATCTCAGCTATATTCGCACCTTTTACAGCCCCATCAGCAAACTCAAATCCAAGTTTTCCGTTAAGCGCACCAATAAACGACTTTTGACTTTGGCCAGTTGTGTTTAGGTTCCAATTTAAAGAACCCTTACCCATTAGCTTGTCAAAACCTGCCGCATCAGTTAATAAAGGCTGTGCATCTATACCAGCTAAGTCAAAGTTAGTTGATATTTTATAAGGCACTTGTTGTGCGTTTACATTGATAACCCCTTTACCTGACCCTTCATAAGCAGAAAAGCTATCTAAGCTTAGTTTTGCAACGCTATTTTTTAAAGCAACAGTAAATTGATTTGCGCCCAACTTAATATCGTTAGCTTTTAATCCACTTGAACGAATAACTACATTCGCATCTAGTGAATTTAACGCACTTAGATCAATTTTAGTGTCATCCCATACTATTGGCTCTGCAGGTTTATCATTTTGCTCTACTGGCTCTTCTTGTTTTGCTACTGCTTCAGGTAGATACGGATTTAAATCAAGCATACCTAAATCAATATCAGCATTTACAGTTAAACGCTTACCTAGGTTAAGCTCGCTCTTACCTTTTATTTCCAATGCGTCTAACGTCGCAACTAAATCTTCTAAATTAAATTTCTCACCTGCTAGGTGCATTTTACCGTTTACACTAAATGCGTTAAAAGCATTATCTTTAGCGTCTAACTCTACACCTTGCCATTTCGCAATACGTTTAACAGACTCACCACTTAGTGCTAACTGACCTTTAATATCTTGGCCTTGCCCAGCGATGCTCCCTTCGAACGTTAAATCAACTAAACGAGAATCTAAGGTTTGTTTAACATTAAAAGTAGCACCTTCAATTGCTTTAGCAGGAGTATCTAATTTTATATCAAGCTCAAAACGCTCCTGCATATAAGTAATCCCCCCTTTTACTTCTAATGTTTTACGAAGTGATGGAAGTAAAATAGCGAGTTCTAAATCACTAATTTGTTGCTTAGCACCTGTTAGACCATCTAGATAAGTAAATGTGCCGCCATAAATAGCAACCTCACCTAACTCAATATCAAAGTTATCTGGAAGCTTTATCGCTTCACCTGATTGGCTTTGCTCTTTAGGTTGCTCTGCAACTGCATCAAATAACTGCCAATTAGCTTTACCATTTTTGTCAGTTTCTAATAGGATATTTGGTTCGTTTATCACAAACTTATCTAATTTAAACTCACCACCAAATAATGAAAACCAAGGTATGTGTACAGCAAGCTGTTTCATACTCGCCATATCGGCGCGCGAACCTGATTCCATATTTGCAAAATGCACGTCGTTAAGTTCTAACTTTAATGCAGGGAATACGCTAAGTGTTTTATCACCTTTAATAGTAAGAGTGCGCCCAGTTGTTTGTTCTACCTGTTCTGAAACTTTGTTAAAAATAGTATCAGTAGGGATTAAAAACGGTGCGGCAACAATTAGTGCTATACATAGTAAAAGTATTACACCTACAATTTTAAGTAAGGTTTTCATGATCGTCCTTTCAAACGTGCAAATAATGTTCTTATCATAGCGAGTGTTAGCCTTAAAATCATTGTCGTTCTGATAAAAAAGCTTTTTATTAGATATTACATTCCCATCCTGAATCGCCCCTGAAACATTTTGATACCTTTAGGTTACAAATAAATATTAACCCAATGAAACCTTAAGGTTACATTGATACCTTAAGGTTGCATATTGTAAAAATTTTAAAAGGAAATGAGCTATGTCTAATTACGATATTAAAAGTGAAGAAAAATTTATGGGCCAAAATGCATGGTTTTCATTATTCATGGGGGTCACTTTATTAATCATTAGTGTTTACCCAATGCTTAATCAAACATCAGCCCCACTATTGTTTTTAGGAACTGCTGCTTTTTTAGGTTCATTCTTTATGTTTGTGATCAGAGGCGGGTTTACATGGAGAATGAAATACCACCTTACATATAAAGATGAGTATTTAAATACCATCGACACTATTGCCTATAAACATGTCGTGCTTGGCTTACTTTTTAGTATGGGTGGCGTGTACTTACTCTCCGATACTCTTGCTTTAGAAGTATCTCACAGCATGATGGCTACATTTTACCTTGCTGTAATGAGTTTAATATACGGCGTATCAATTCTTTGGCAAAGCAAAAATTAGGAGCAAAAGTGCAAAATAAAATTGCAAAATACCGCAAAGAAGCAGGCCTTTCTCAACAAGACTTGGCTGATCTAATTGCGGTTTCACGTAAGACTATTAGTACAGTAGAAACGGCACGATTTACCCCTTCGGTAATAATTGCTCTAAAAATAGCAAAGCATTTTAATACCTCAGTTGAAAGTCTCTTTGTACTAGATAAAAATGATTGATACATGTTAAAGCGTTAGTCTCATTCTATTAGCAAAAACACCGATTTAGCTACTTCAATTACAACGTATGGAGGACAGCGCTGTTGTTATTAACGTAATTGCGCTAAAATAGACCAGCAAAAAAATATATATCTAAACCGGAGATTCTACAAGGCATGAAAAAACTGCTAATTTCACCGTCAAAAATGACGCTAGGCGAACAAGAAAATCAAATCTATCAGAACATTCTGAAGCAATCTTCAGAATTAAGCCTTAACCTTATGGCCGTGAAAGTAGAAAACCACCCTGATGATTTTTTACCTTGGTGTTACGAATTGCTAAGTGCAAGCAGAGATCGTATGAACTACGATTTACTAGAGCCGCAGCAATTACCAGTACTTAAGAAGCTACACGATCAGCTTATTTCAGCTATCAGCTTTTTACAGGTTAAAACTTTACGTATTGCTCCGTGGCCTGTAGTAAGTGTATTTGTAGAACAACACAAAGACGTTATTGCTCTTGATGAACAGCTTCGCTTAGTAGACTACATTAAAAGCATTCGTGAACAATCTCTTAAAGATATGATTCCTGAAGACTTACTTGCGTTTAGCGGTAAGCACATGGCATCACTTGATCCAAGCACATACAACTTTGACGTTGAATGGTTTGCATCTACAAAGAGTGCAAAGAGCTTCCATCAAATGCTTGGTGATTTACCAGGTGCTTTTGACGATGCACTAGTGAATATTCCACTTGAAGGTGATATTACTCAATATGAGTATCAACAATTTGTTGCTGCTTATTCAAAAATATTTACCGACAACAACGAAAAACCAACACTTGCGCCTGCAACACGACTGCTTGCAATGCGCCGCCCTGATTTATTTACTCCGATTACAAATAATCGATTAGATGCATTATGTGGTGCCCTTGGTGTTTCTAAACTTAAAAATAGTGATTTTGAACGTTACTGGCAAGATATCGTAAAAGGTATTCAAGCTATGTCATGGTACAAAATGGCTAAACCTAGTAACGAGTTAGAAGAACAATTGGTTGCTATTAAAGCATTAATTCCATGTTTCTTTCACTACGCTGATGCTAAAACACCAGATAACTCTAACTACATTAAACTGCTAACCAAGCCTAAACGTACTACAACTACAACAGGTAAAACTCAGCGTAGAGGTAAAGAGTCTGCAGAAATATTAGTAGACCGTGCACTTGCTGCTGACGATATTCCTGAACACATTCGCAGTAAACGTGATTCAATTGTGAGTGAAGTACAAAAAGGTCGCAGCGTAAACGAAACAATTAGCCTTATGCGCACTATATTCGGTTAAAATCTTCTAATTTAGCCGTACTTTTATGGTGCGGCTAGGTTAATTTATGCACCAGCAATGTGCGCAACATCTTCCTTCATGTTATATCCCCATCCTATTCATAAAATTCAAGCTCATGTTTTTAATAAATAAAAAATAATTTTTAATAAAAAATAATGAAGCTGGCACATACAGTGCAATTATCCCGTTAGTTAAACAATAAAAAGCCGTCAGCCTAAAGGTTCCGAATACATAATAAAAACCTTGGCGAGCAAAAATCATATAACGGGAAATGGACATGCTAAAACTAAAAAAAACCATCGCTATAAGTGCTATAGCATTAATGGGCGCAACATCTTTAACGTCAACAGCCGTACATGCTGAAGTAACAGCAAACGCAGCGGCAACATCAAACTACTTATGGCGTGGTCAAGAGCAAACTGGGGGCGATGCAGCTATTTCAGGCGGTATTGATTACGCCAATGAATCGGGCTTTTATGCAGGTACTTGGGCTTCAAATGCATCGTGGGCAGATGAAATGACCTATGAGCTTGATTTATACGCAGGCTTTGGTGGCGACATTAACGAAAGCGTTAGCTACGATGTTGGCTATATTTATTACGCTTACCCAGATGCCGCTTCTGAGGCTGACGCAGATTTCTCTGAAATTTACGGTAGCATCAGTGTTGAAGGCTTTACATTTGGTGCTTCAGTACTTGCAACATCAGCTGCAAGTGGTGATGGTACAGACTTTGGTGATTCACTTTACCTGACAGCTGATTACGGTTTTGCTGTTGGCAGTAACGGCACTGAAATGGCACTTCACTTAGGCCACTACTCTGGTGACTTTATTGGCGATGATAATATCTTAGATTACGGTGTATCAATTTCGAAAGATGGTTTCACTTTTGGTTTATCTGATACAGATATGGATGATTCAGATATTAAAGCTTACGTTGCTTATTCTGTAGACTTTAATTTATAAGAAAGAATGTGTTACTTGCTGCAACACGAAGGGCCTTTTGGCCCTTTTCTTGTTTTATAGCTGTTTTGCTTTAAATGGTACCTTATTACATTGTACTTCTACTGTTTTAGGGTACCAAGCTGGGCCGATTTGATTCCCAACCACCTCAGCTAAACCATTAGTAAACGATTTATACGTATGAACGCTTTGCCACTCCCCTTGTGGGCAATGTGTTGTTAAATCTAACGGCTCTGATCCCTCGTACAACGCAAGTGCAAAATTATGATGCCACCGTGAGCTTTTTAGTGCTTTATTGCTTACTTTGCTCTGCATACCGTTATCAAAGTAAATATTTGTACATCCAGTTAAAATAATTAGTGTGCAACCGGCTGCAAATAACTTGATGCTCATAATGTCTCCCCTAGTACTTGCTCTTGGCACCACACTTTAATGGTATGGGGCGAGTATATTCCAAGCGTAATTAAACTCAGCGCTCCATCACTAAACGTTTGTTGTGACTGCATTTGAATAACCGGTGTATCTAAGCAAACTTGTTTTACATCTACCCGCTGCTCACCCACTAATCCCCATAAATAAAATGGGCGGCTATCCTCGTAGGTCGCTTTACTTGTAATTTTTGCGATAGCTTGTGGCTGAATGGTTACCGCAGAACAAGCACTGAGGCTTAATGCTATCGCCCCTATAATTAATGGTTTCATACTCTTCCTTATAAACTAAATACCAGTAAGGTAACTTTATAAGAGAACATAAAATATTAGCGTAAAAAGCTGTGGGGAATATGTAGAAACGCTATGAAGTTTTATACAGTTTATTACACATAAAGGCCGCATAAATGCGGCCTTTAAAGTAGTCAACTTAAGTGGTTAGTAAATAAATAGACGTTAGAATTTAGCTAAATTATTTTTACTGTCTTTGTCGACCAGCTTAATGTAAGGATCTACCCCCGCAAATAATGGTTTTTCTTTTACTTTTAGCTCAATAGTATTGGTACCAGACACTATTTGATGCTTTTGCGAATAAATAACAAAGTCTTCAGCTAGTAAGTTTTCAGGGTCGTCGCTAAATAATGCAATATCAATTAGCTCATCGAGCGGCTGCTCTGTTTCTTCACCTTGTCCATCGGCATGCTGCTTAGTTGCTTCAACGCTCAGTGTTACCTTATAAAAACCTTCGCTATCAACATCATCTGTAACCGACACTTCTTTCATTTCAAGCTCATAAAGCGTTATATATTTAAACTGATCATCAATAAAACGTTGTTCAGCTTGTGTTGCATCTCGCTTTAAATAACTGAGTAAATCAAGTGTGGTTGGGTATGGCGTTGATTGGTATTTAAACTCATTCAAAAACGCTTTAAGTGCGGCATTTAAGCGTTTTTCGCCTAAGCGGTCATACAAAGCCATCATCGCAACTGAGCCTTTATTATAGTGAAGATACAGCTGACCCTGCGTTTTATATAGCGGCATTTCTTCAAAGGCTTCACCTGTACGGCCCATTAAGTATTTATCTAGCTCGTACTTTAAGAATTTACGAAGCTTCTCGGCGCCAAAGCGTTTTTTTAGCACCATTAGCGCACTGTATTGCGAAAGTGTTTCAGAAATAACAGCACTGCCCTCTACATTGGCCCCCGAAACTTGATGCCCCCACCATTGGTGCGCAACTTCATGTGCGGTTACATAGTAAGGTAGGTCAACTTTATTCTCATCTCTTAGGTCTGTAATAAAACCAATACTTTCAGAGTAAGGCACCGTATTGGCAAAACTTTGCGCAAACGAGCGATACTTAGGAAATTCAATAATACGTAACTGCTTATGCTGATACGGGCCAAAGGCTTGCGTGTAGTAATCTATTGAGTCTTGTACCGACTCAATCATGCGGTCAACATTCCATGCATGATCTTTGTGGTAGTACACCTCAATATTTACACCGTTATGCTCAACTTTTTTACTTTCAAGCTCTGCCGAAAGCACAGAGTAAAAGTTTATAATTGGAGCATCCATTTCATAAACAAAAGTACGGCGCCCGTCTTTTACACCCTCACTTTTTAAGTAACCTGGTGTAATAGCAAATTGTGACTCATCGGTGGTTACCGTTGCCTTATAGTTTATAAAGCCATTAGCAGGCCCAAACTCATTTTGCGTATAATAGCGGCTGTCTTCTAGTTTATGTGCGCGCTCAAGTTCGGGTAAATCGTGCTTGCGGCGCTCATATTTATCGGCAATTTGAAAATACTTTTGATAACCAAAATTTGGTAATAATTCTCCATTATTTACAAATGTCCCGTTGTGCACGAGTTGAGTATCAGATCTTCTATCAACAAAACCGTCGTGTTCACGAGAAACAGAAAGCTCACCTTCGCGTACTTCATTAGGCATTAGCGGTTGTTCAAACTCAAACCATACCATGCCAAAATCGGTTAAACGCTCTACTATTTTTCCGCCCGCCATTTTTACATCCCAGCTTTTAGATTGGCTAGGCTCGTTGATTAACACACGGGTTATTGGCTCGTTTGCGGTATTGGTAAACTTAATTTTAGCCACGGCATTTAAAGCACGCTTTTTAGGATAAATATCAATGTTTAAATCAACATCAGTTATTATAGGCAGTGGCAAGTCTTTGTATTGTGAAAACTCTTGCTCATACCTTACTTGTAGCGCTTCGCTATCATCACTTGTTACAAACTCGTTGATTACACGGGTGTTGTAATAAATGTTATAACCCGCGCCCACAAATACCAATAAACTTATAACGGCTGCAATCTGGCCTTTTAAAGACATGTTGTAACGTACTAAAGATAAACGAGTACGCAATGTTTGCGACGGGCCGCGATGCCATAAAGCAAACCCTACAATAGCTAAAAACACACTCAATGCCCCCCAATATAGGGTATACCAATGCGCGCCTTGTAAAAAATGTCCATAACCGTTTATATCTGAATACGGTACGCTACTGCTTTGCGAAAAATGATACATATGATGCTCAAACCCGTAAGCACCCATTACCATTTGAGCAATGTAATACAAAATAAATAAACCCATACCTATGTATTTATTAGGGCTAATTATTTGTAAAAAGAACGCCAATATAGCCATCATAATAAAAGGCAGTAATGTAAGGTAACCCAACCTAAATAAGTATTGGCCAAGCTCTAGGTTAAATTGCCCCTTAAACAGTTGCACTGCAATGGTAAACATCATGCCTACTAAATAAAGACCACAAACTGCAGTGATTAACGCAATAATTTTAGATACCCAAAACACACTGTTATGCACCGGGAAACTGTCAACAATATCACCCATACCACTGTGGCGTTCTCGCCAAACCAGCTCTGCGCTGTAATAAGCAATAATGATAAACATAAACAAAGCGGAGGAGTTTTGAATAATGCCCACCATGTTTTGTGTAAGCGGCCAATCTGTTGTGCCATACGCGCCAATAGGCGCAAAGAGTGGTGCGAGTAACATAGTAATACTGACACCCGCTAAAATCATAAAAGGGGCACTTAATATAACCTGCTTAAGTTCAAATAAGCTGCGCATTACTAATTGCGATTGCGTATTTACCCCTTTTGACTTGTAATTTTTAGCGCTGCTAATAAGTGCTGCTTGTTTATTTTTTACAAACGTTGAGACAGCAAATTGCTTTTTCTGTTTTTTACTTACTACGCGATTACCTAACTTTCCGAGGCCAAAAAACATCGCTAAACTTATTGCTACCCATAAAATACGGTTAATTAAAAAATCGCCCGAGAGCGTTAACACTTCGGTATTTTTATCACTTACAGTCCAGTAACGGGTTAAGTCAATTAACGAACCGAGGCCGAATGGATCTGCGTAAACAACAATATTCCTAAACGCTAAATCATCAAAATAGATACTCGCCAATTGGTAGGTTATATAAATCACTACGGCCGTTACATATACCGCCATCATGGTTTTAAAATAGACCGCCACACTATTAAAAATAGCACTGAGTACCAGTAAGCTGGGTATTGCTAAATATAAAAAAGGCGCTGCGTAATATATAAACTTATTAGGGCCTACTAGCTCACTATCAAGCCAGCCAACCAACAAGCCAAATTGAGATCCCAAAAACACGCCTAATGGCACAGTTAAAAAAACAACTAGCACAACCAAGTAAGCACCAAAAAAACGTCCTGATTGATAAACAAGCGGGTTAACGGGCTTACTAAACACCAGCTCATCCATTTTGGTCTCGCTGTTGCGAATCGCTGAGCTTGCGACAAAGTTAACCACTAAAAACATAGCAAGCGTACAAAAGGTAACCGTTAAAACCATAATGGTATAAGGCGAGTTCATATGAACATTAGCCCCACCTAGCGGAAACTTACTACTGGAGCTTATAAAAAACGCCATAAAAAAGAAGATTAACGACGTCACATAAAACGAAGGCTGGCGCACAAAGTAGCGCAGCTCAAACGCGAGCATATTAAAAAACATAACGCCTCCTTATGCTACTTGGCTGTTACGATGATTAAGCAGAGTAGAAAAATACACATCTTCTAGGTTTGCGCTGCTGAGTTCAAAACCTTCAGGGGCTTCATTGGCTAATACATGTAATATGGTTTGCCCAGCAAATAAGCGTTTTGAAATAACAGGTAATTGTGGCTCCAGCTCTTGCGCTTCTTCTTGGCTCATGGCTTTGCGCCAAATTTGTCCTTGGAGTTTATCGGTAAGGGCAATTGGGTTGCCCTCTAATAGTATTTTGCCGCCGGCCAGTACGGCCATGTTTGGGCAAAGCTCTGCTACATCTTCAACGATATGGGTCGATAATATAACGACTTTTTGCTCACCTAAGCTTACTAACAGGTTATGGAAACGATTACGCTCTTCAGGATCTAACCCTGCTGTTGGTTCATCAACGATAAGTAAGTCGGGGTCGCCTAGTAAGGCTTGTGCAATACCAAAACGCTGGCGCATACCGCCCGAAAAGCCACTTACCGCTTTTGAGCGATGTTGATATAAATTAGTATGTGCAAGTAATCCTTCAACCGACTCTTTACGCTCTGCTTTATTATGGATTCCCTTTAAAACAGCCATATGGTCCAGTAAGTCGTAAGCACTAACACGCGGGTACACACCAAAATCTTGCGGTAGATAACCCAAACGTTGGCGCAGAGCCTGTGGGTCTTTAAAAACATCAATACCATCAAAAGTGATTGAACCCGAATCAGCCGACTGCAGTGTTGCAATGGTACGCATTAGCGATGATTTACCTGCGCCATTTGGCCCAAGTAATCCAAACATCCCTTTGCCGATAGATAAATCAACACCTTGTAGTGCATGTACGCCATTATCGTAGGTTTTAGATAACCCTGTTATTGATAGCATTTTTACTTCCTTGAATATGAGTAATTATTTTTATAATGTTTTATACCACAAGGAAAATAGGAACATAAGTTACTTGCTGGTTAAATTTGTAACAATAAATAAACATAATTTAAACTCATAACACTTGCCTGCACTGTATTCACTCGGTATAAAAACCACATATACTTTTTATAAGAAGCGAAAAGCCATGCAAGATCACCAAAGCCAGCCGTTAAATGACTTTATAGAATATCCACATGAAGAAATGCTAAATCGTGCTAACGAGTTTTTACAAACCAGCCAACGCCGCCATAGCATTCGCAGCTTTAGCGATCGCCCAGTACCAAAAAATATTATTGAAGCATGTATAAAAGCAGCTGGCACAGCACCAAGTGGAGCGAATCATCAGCCTTGGCATTTTGTGGCTATAAACAGTAGCGATGTAAAAAAACAAATAAGAGAAGCCGCAGAAAAATTAGAGCGTTCTTTTTACGAAGGCAGAGCAGGTGAAGAATGGTTAGATGCGCTAAAACCGTTAGGTACCGACGCCAATAAACCTTATTTAGAGCATGCACCTTGGCTTATAGCTGTATTTAGTCAAAAAAAGGGCGGCGTAAGCAGCGATGATAAAAATACGAATTATTATGTGCATGAGTCTGTTGGCTTAGCTACCGGCTTTTTAATTCAAGCTTTGCACCGCAGTGGTTTGGCAACCCTTACTCATACTCCAAAGCCAATGAGTTTTTTAACCGACATATGTAATCGCGATAAAGATAACGAACGCCCATACATGCTACTTATTACAGGCTACCCAAGTGATGATGCAACAATACCTGCTCATGCACTGGATAAAAAATCACTCGATGAAATAGCTACGTTTATTTAGTATTTTCTTGTCGGCAAAACCACTCATATAGCAAAGCAATGATCGACTCAACTTTTGGATCGGTCAATGAGTAATAAATAGTGTGCCCTTCTCTGCGAGTAGCAACCATATCTGCCTTGCGTAAACTTGCTAAATGCTGAGATAACGCTGACTGTGCTAAAGGTACATTTTTATTTAGCTCACCTACACTTTGCTCACCTTGTAATAAACTACATAAAATCATTAAGCGATTTTTGTTAGCCATTAATTTTAAAAACTGTTCGGCTTGCTCTGCGTTGACAGCTAGTTGTTCAATATTCATTTTTATTATTTCTCTTTTTGATACCTTTTTAAGTATAGACTTTTACATTAGTAGGTTCTAATATAATTAACATTAGACTTTACTAATATTAAGGTAATCACAAAATTAACGATGCCGTTTTATTAATCGGCGGAAGTGCTGTAGCAGTATCCGCACTATTAAGTTACTTTATATAAAGTAACTTTCAGTTTTTAACGTTATTTATAAGTATTAACTCAATTCACCTACTTATACCAAGTAGCACTCATTAATGTCTTTTTTAAGAAAAAGAGGATTTACAAACTAATGCTTACATCAATCCCTGACTTACTAAAAATTATCACACCTAACCAACGCCGTATTGACGCAGCGCAAGCAAAACTCGAGCTTGAACAAAATAAAGGTTTACTTATTGATGTGCGAGAACCTGCAGAGCACGCGACAAAATCGGCTGCCGGCGCTATAAATATTCCGCGTGGATTACTCGAGATGAAACTGATGGAAATAGAAAAAGACGCAGCTCGCCCTATTTACGTGCACTGCGCAAGTGGTGCGCGCGCAACGTTGGGAGCAGAAGCGTTAACGCGTGTGGGTTATGAAAACGTAACCGTTATTACCTGTGACGCAAACCAAATATGTAGTGTGTTTTAAACATCAACTGAATACTTATAATGATGCGCCTAGTAAAGGTAGGCGTTTAACTTTGTGATAAGTCAGTGCTAATTTAATACACTCTTTAACTGGGTATTCTGGTAATGGCTTTTCACTATTTAATACAATTGCCCGGTTACCTTCGAAAGTGAGAGTGTGGGAATACAACTCTCTAAATGTGCCTACTAGCTTTGATTGGCAATGAAAAAACAAATAACACGAGGAGCCCTTAAAGCCTACGCGAATGGGGCTGCCATTTATTGTGTTATAACTTGGCTCTCCCCACTTTAAAGACTCTTCAACAGCTCCTAAGTTTTGCTCTTGTGCTACGGTATAAATTAACTCTCGTAATTTTATAAGCTTACTTTTTGCTATCTCAGGATAATTATTAAATATATTTTCTATTTCCGTATTCATAAAAATATCCTTATAAGCTTTACAATTTTAAAACAGGCTACTTTTGCTGCCTTTCATCAAGTAAAACAAGTAGCATCTGCTCAATATTTTTAACACTATAAGTAAGTGATCTCAGTAGCTCTTTCTCACTTTGCTCTGTTGCCTGCTGCGACGCTTTACCTTGGTTTGCCAATACATCTTTTTGCTCAAGTATCGCCTCTCTAAACTCACTCGCATTAACTACACCAAGCAAAGACACTAAAGCACCATTTCCTGACTGCCCTGCTGTTTCAAAGCTTAAACGATATAATCCAAAGATTCGCATGAGCGGCCCTTGGCTTAACCCTACATCTGTTATTTTTTCAAGCGGAATAGATTTTTCTTCTTTAAATAATATGCCACGTTTAACTACCAATTTTTGTGGTAATAAGTCAGCTGACATAGCTGCGAGTATTCGTCCGCTCACCAGCCATACAATCAGTAAAATGATAGGTATAAGCGGTATAGTAACAAGAGCCAACATTGCAAATAGCGAGGCAGTAACCATCCAGTATTGTTTTACTTTAGGATCAAAATTAGCACTTTTTAAGGTTAAGTTACTCATTAGCTTTCTTTTGTATGGTTGGGGATTTATAAAAGTACGCCAATCTAATATTGAATGCAATTTAGTCCAAACATTTATAATTAGCATTCAAATATACTTTCACACACTTATGTACATACAAAAAAGCCGAGCATACAGGGCTATGCTCGGCTTAGGTCTGGGAAAATATAACCGCTACTGTTTGCTGATAAGTATGCTCACATTCTCTCTATCTGGGCCTATTACCTTGAAGGAGTAAGTACCTTGTTCGGTAATATTTAGTGCTATATTGGCACCTACGGCTTCAAGTAGTGTTAGTTCATCAATTGCCACTACCGGCGTATCGCCTGCTCCACCGTAATCAACGGTACTCCAATCTTCAGACGCTACTTTAAATTCGTAGTCACCTGCTTCTAAATCTATTGATGTAGAGTAAATTGCATCACCCTCGTACATAAGCGGGTTATCAGTACTCCAGTCATTTAAGCTGCCGCGAATAAATACCGTTGTTTGTGCAAACATTTCAGCGTTGAGCACTTTTAGCGATACGTTATTTAAATCACTGGCGTCAAATATAAACTGGTATTCACCTTCTTCTGCAATGTCGATGGTCATATTCGCGCCCGCAACCGACAACTGCTCAGCGGTGCCAACCATTACACTGGCATCACCCTCAGCCGATCCATAATCAACCGTGCTCCAATCTTCTGACGCTACTTTAAATTCATAACTTGCAGCACTCAGTGTTTTAGTAAAGGTGTAAATGCCTTTACCTTTATAACTTAGCTCATCGGTTACTCCCCAGTCATTAAGCGTACCGCGCACATAAATAGCAGTGCCTATAAATGGCTCTTCGTTGTATAAAGTAAGCGTTGGATTTTCAGGGTTTGAAGCATCAAGTGAAAATACATAGGTTGCATCAATAGCAGCGCTGAATGTCATGTTTGCACCTGAGCGCGTTAATGCCTCACTTTGGTTTTCAACTACATCTTTATCAGCGTCAGTAAGCGCGCCAAAATCAACTGTAGACCAATCTTCAGAGGCAATTTTAAATTCGTAATCGCCAGCGCTCAGTGCAATTGCTATACGGTATTCACCCTCGCCAATATATTCAAATGCATCGCGTGTGCCCCAGTCGTTTAAAGTCCCGCGCACAAACACAGCGGTGCTGCCATAAGGTACTACATCAGGTGCACCCACTGTCGCATTTGCACTTAAACCAGCACCTTGGCTCTCACCTTGGTTTTTAGTAAATACAGCTAATGTGTAAGGCGGTACAGTAAATGTGCCTTCGTTATCGCCAGCAGCAAAATTAGCATCGGTCATGCTTGCATCAACACTGTTTTTTAATACATCGTGTAATTCAAAATCCGCTGCGGTGGCAATAGTATGGCTAAGGGTTTGCTCGGTTGCGTTAATCACGACAACAAGCGCGTCAAATGCAGGGTCTAAGTCTGTTAGCCCTTCGCCATCATCAATGCTCATTACAATTAAGCCATGTTGCTGCGCTTTACCTACGTTATGAAAACCCACTCGCTCAATAACATCTTGCTCTGTGGTTAATCTAAAGAGTGGGCTGCTACTACGTATTTGTAAAAATTCATTAAATACATCATGTGCAAAGGTAATATCTTGTGGCTGTGCAGCCGCTTGGGTATTAGCAGAAATAGGCATAATTTCTTGCCATTTCACTTCGTTGTCTTGCGCGGGTGGCAAGCCAATATTCCAGTTATTGGTATCTTGGGTAAAATCAACAAAGTTAAACCAGTCGCCCGAATCGTAGCTGTTACGATCCATCGATTTTGAACGTAGCAAGTCGGCGCCCATTTGCATAAATGGAATACCTTGGCTCATAAGAGGGAGTGCTAACGCCATATTATGAGCTCGAACGCGCTGCTCAATACTCATGTTAGCGCTGTGTTTATATTGCAGCTGATCCCATAGTGTTTCGTTATCGTGTTTTGATACGTAATGAATGCTATCGGCAGGGTCTAGTGCATACGCCGTTGGCTGAGTATTCCAAGTAAAGCTATTACCCTTTACTGAGTTACCTTTAAAGTCTTTTAAAATGTAGTTTTGTAAATTACCCGCAAGCGACAAACGTAAAGTATCTTGCTCTGCTAAATTGCCATCTGTTGAGCTATTACTAAATAATGCGCCGCCGCGAACGGCTTCACGAATACGGTCGTTAAATGTACCTACTTCGCTACCGGCCATATCGGCTTGTTTGGCTTGTACAAATAATCGGTTATTTGCCACCTCACCAAAGTCCCAGCCTTCGCCATAAAAGTAGTTATCTTCATCAACGGCTTGCACTGCATCGCGTGCTGCAAGAATTGACGATTTTGGCATATGCCCCATTACATCAAATCTAAAGCTGTCATAGCCAAATTCGCGTGCCAAAATAACTAATGAATCACTAACAAACTTATCCATCATTACATGCTCTGTGGCTGTATTTTCACAACACGTTGAGCGCTCTATTTCACCACTTACTTCGTTATAACGGTGATAGTAACCCGGTACTAGTTTGTCAAATACCGATTTATCCCAAATACCCGACGATGTTGTATGGTTATAAACCACATCAAGCACTACGCGCAGACCAATAGATTGCAGTGATTGTACCATAGCGCGGGTTTCTTTAACGCGGGCAATGCCCTCTGGGCTTGATGCGTACGAGCCTTCAGGCGCTATAAAGTAATGCGGATCGTAACCCCAGTTAAAGCTATCTAAGCTGTGCATAGCATTAGCAAGTGCTTGTGCGTCATCTGAGCCTGGTAAATAACCGCTCATTAAATCAATAATGGTGCTGTTTTTATCTTGGGTTTTACACGCATCGGCTTCATCATTAATTTGCTCACATAAATCTCCTAGCGAATCGCTAATATCTACACGCTTACTGACGTCTTCATCTATGGTGCCAATATCAGTAATAGGTAATAAATGAAAATGCGTTAATCCATTTTGAGCCAAAGTTTGTAAGTGCTGCATAGGAGCACTATTTAGCTCAGTAAATGCAAGGTATTTACCGCGGTTAGCCTCTGTTACGCTGTTATCGCGCGCACTAAAGTCACGTACATGGCCCTCGTAAATAATCGCATCTTCTGGGTTTTCTACCGTAGGAATAAGGCGTGTATCCCACCCTTCGGGTTTAGTGTCTTCATCGGCTAAATTAATTAACTGGCTGTATAAACCATTGGTAGATACATTTAGTGAGTAAGGGTCTGTGCTCCAAAGCGACTCTATTTGCTGAGTCAGTGGATGGTAAACATCAAAATTAAAGCGGTAGTAATGGCGGTCGTATTGCATATCTAAACTTGCTTGCCAAATACCTGTCTGTGTATTTAATGTCATTGGCGTAGAGTGCACTTGTGTTTTTGCATCATCAAACACATTTAGCATCATGTTATTAGCGGTGGGTGCCCACACAGTTACATCAATCGCGTTATTGCCATAATTTACACCCAGCACAGCTTCATTAGCATCGTCTTCGCCTTGCGTGTAAAGGGCGTCGAGTGCTTTAGCGGTTTGAACATAGCTTGCTTCTAGAAGCTTACCTTCACTATCGTAACCTGCAATAACAAGCTGCGATTTAATAAGCGTTTTAGCCGTGCTTGTATCCCAACTTCCTTCGTATGCGTTCCAGGTGGTTAAATGCGGTACTTTTGCAGCCTGCTCATCAGTTATATTGCTTGATTGCAGCGTAACAGTATCGCCGTTTAAACCAGTATCAATATCCACTTCAAGCTGAGCGGTAGCTGATGAATGTAACTTAATTAGGCTTGTAAGCTCGTTACTTGGTTTATACAAAATAGTATTTAAATCAATCCAATGCGCTGAAGCACCTGTTATAGCAACTGCGCGTTCGCCTAAACTTAATATAGGGTATTCAAACACCGAAGGCTCGCCATGAATGGTAAAGTTCATACGCTGAAAGGTTTCATCGTCTTGCATCAGCGGCATGGTTAAATCCACATCACCAAACGCCTTACCTGACCCTTCTGTACCAATATGAATAATAAAATTGGCACATTCGTTATAACCCTCTTTAAGGTTAATTATCCAGTACGCACCGTAGTTTGGATCAATACCATCGTATTCATGGCCGTTAGCCCAATCACTGGTATCAAATGGTGGTGCATAAGCATCACACACATCGTTATTCCACGAATGTAATCGGTAACCTTCGTAGTTATCATCGGCTAAGCGGTTATAAAATAAAACCGCCTCTCCCTCCCCTGCAAATACAACAGGGTCTGGCAGGGTTGGGTCGGCGCCAACCACGCAACTTTCGTTATTTTCATCAGGTACTGTAGGTGCAGGGCACGATATAGGTTCGGGATCGACACATTGTGACCCCGCTTCATTAGGGACTTGTGGCACATTACAGGTAAGTAATGGTTCACCAGATTCAACATCACCTGTTCCACCACACGCTGCTAATAGCATTAACGCTAACGTTATTAGCAAATATTTAGACATAGTTATAATTTTCGTAACTATTCAGCCTCATCTGAAATGAATACATCAGGCAGCTGATTTTTGAATAATAACTCAAGGGCTAGGCTTGCAGATACATATTGTTTTCTGCAAGTCGATAAATAGCTTCTCAGCAAGCAGAA
>NZ_JASDCB010000062.1:0-27041 GCF_030408135.1 Pseudoalteromonas sp. APC 3691
AAGTCTCTGAAGGGCCGTTGAAGACTACAACGTTGATAGGCAAGATGTGGAAGTGGTGTGAGCCATTAAGCTAACTTGTACTAATTACCCGTGAGGCTTAACCATACAACGCCAAACGCGTTTTATGCGACAGTTTAGACAGAAGTTAATATGACTAAAGTAGATATTACTGAAAGACTTAAAAAATATTATCAGATATTTTCCAAATTCAAGAGGTGACTCTTAGCGCGTAGCGTTAAAGTTGAGGCACCTTGCGCAAAGAAAATGGTAGCACTACGTGCTTGTCATTGATTCTTTGCACCTAATTTGCTTGGTGACAATAGCGTTTTGGACCCACCTGACTCCATGCCGAACTCAGTAGTGAAACGAAACAGCGCCGATGATAGTGTAGCATTTGCTATGTGAAAGTAGGACATTACCAGGCTTCAAATTGTAGAGACCCGTTACAGCAATGTGACGGGTTTTTTGCTGTCTGGGATTTAGTAAAGAGCCCATGCCGAACTCAGTAGTGAAACGAAACAGCTCGAAGGCTAGCCCCGGCCAACGATAGTGTAGCATTTGCTATGTGACTTTCTTCCGCTGTGGGCACTACGACATCCTACTGCGTAGCGCACCGACTTCAAATTGTAGAGAGCCCGACTAGAAATAGTCGGGCTTTTTTACGTCTGCAGAAAAGTGAAATACGCGCAGTTAACACACCCACAGCAACACCCATCACGTAGGTCGGGCGAGCGTAGCGACTCCCGATGTCAAAAGCATAAAAAAACCTCCGCTCGACAATGAGTGGTAGCATTTGTACTGTGGGTAAATAATACCAATTGGTTTAACATCTAACCTAATATAAAAGCGTTAATTATCTGGTCTTGTGATAAGTATTGAACATGACCTTTAAGCCTTTATATACGCTTTGGCTAGGTTACTGAAGAGTATAAAAATAGAGGTTGATACAGAGGTTTACGCATAGAACTTAAATCTAATGGGCATGTGGTTTTTAAATAATAGTGTTCATGGAGTGCCTATCTAAACTTGCAGTATAAACTACCCTTCATTAATTGTTTTATAGCATGATAGGCGGTTAGGGGCTGCTTTAATTTCATATGTACTGAGCGTTATTAATTTTTAATCCTAAGATTAACGAAGGCCATATACTTTATATTAAAAACTATCGACAAGACTTACTGAAAAGCAATTCATGTACTCCTTCAGCTAAAGTTTATTTTGTATTCTCTTGGTTCTAACTAACCACCTATATACGCCGATAATGAACAATGCAGTAGATCCTAAGCCACTCAACACCCAAATTACTTTTAAAATGTTACCGCCAATGCTGCCGTCATGTAGAGGGTGTAACCAGTTTTTAATTTTACTAGCCGTGCTTTGCTTATCTATATTAAACAGGCTCTCTAGTTCCCCTGTAGATGCATTAACTTCTATATAGCTATGGGGGAAGCGATAAGAAGGGTCATTGTCAGTTTGAAACCTAAATCTGTAAATAGCATTTAAGTTTGAAGGTGTTTCAATCCAAGCTAAACGCGCACTTGGTAATGCTTTTTGAGCTATTAAGATCGCTTTTGATAAAGGAATATTGGATTGTTCGCTTGCATTTGTGTTTTTGAGGGAGAGTTTATATTGCTAACTAGAGCGATTAATACAGGGTCCGTTTGTTTTGGAATAGCGAGCATAACGCCTGTAGCAGTTAAAACTAATAATGGCATGCACAAAGCCAAACCAATAAGTTTATGGCAGTCATATAGCAAACCTATTTTAGAACTGCGACGTTTAAATTTTAACGATTTTATCCATTGCCCAGATTTTGGAAACCAAGCAAAGAATCCAGAGATAATAAGAAGTAATGTGGCTATGCCTATATAGCCAACAACGAGAGTGCCCGTTGCTCCTGTTAGTAATGAAAAATGTAAGTTGTACATCCAAGTTACTAAGTATTTTCCCCAATAGTTTTTACGTATTACTTTATCACTACTGCTAGATAGCCATACCATTAAGGGGGCAAAGCCTTGCTCTTTTGTTTCTATTGGATTGTAGTATCGCGCGGGAATTACTGAGTTTATACCTGTGTTTTCTAATCGCCATGGCCCTTGCTTTGAAGGGAAATTGGCTCTTAGCGTATTATATGCTTGATCCCAATTAGGCGTTTTTATGTTTGTAGTAGCGTCATTTGCTGGATTTAGCAGTAAGTCTATTTGCGGATAGTAAACTAACATAGAGCCAGAAAGAGTGATAATAGTAAGTAAAGCACCTACTGATAGGCCTAAGTATAAATGTAACCGCCTGAATGTTTTTCGCCATGAAAGCTTTAGTGTCATTAATTAAATAGCCGTAATGAGTAATGCAGGTTTATTGGGCATTAAGGAATGATTAATTACGCGGTATATTATATGGTTTTTGATATGAGTTGTGCGGCATTTTGTCGCACTTATTCAATTAGGTATTTAGAAAGTAAAACGCCAGCCCTTGGCTGGCGTTAAAATACAAGCTTGAAGCTTATTTAAGCTTTAGGCCCTGCATTTTTTATATCGTCTGATACGTCATACTTAGCAAAGTTTTCAGTGAAGTCAGCGGCAAGTTTTGCTGCATATTCATTGTACTTAGCTTTATCTTCCCACGTGTTGATAGGATTAAGTAAGTTAGTATCTACACCTGGAACTGCGACCGGTACATCTAGGTTTAAAACATCAATGTGCTGAGTTTCAACACCCGCTAATTTACCCGATACGATTGCATCAACTACTGCGCGAGTAGTCGGAATATCAAAGCGCTTACCTGTGCCGTAAGGACCGCCAGTCCAACCTGTATTCACAAGGTATACTTTAGCGCCAAACTCGCGTACGCGCTTCATAAGAAGCTCAGCGTAAACACCTGCAGGACGTGGGAAGAATGGCGCACCAAAGCAGGTTGAAAACGTTGATTCAATATCGCTAGTAGAGCCAATCTCAGTTGAGCCAACTTTAGCTGTGTATCCACTTAAAAAGTGAAAAGCAGCAGCTTCTTCGCTAAGTATAGAAACTGGTGGTAATACACCGCTTACATCACAAGTTAAAAATACAACAGCTTTTGGTTCGCCTGCGCGGTTTTCTACTTTACGTTTTTCAACGTGTTCAAGTGGATATGCTGCACGGCTATTTTGAGTAAGGCTAGTATCGTTAAAATCTGGAATGCCTTTTTCATCTAACACTACATTTTCTAAAATAGTGCCAAAGCGAATAGCATTCCAAATTACAGGCTCATTCTTTTGTGACAGGTCGATACACTTAGCATAACAACCGCCTTCAATATTAAACACGCTGCCAGGTGCCCAACCGTGTTCGTCATCACCAATTAAAAAGCGAGTTGGATCTGCTGAAAGCGTTGTTTTACCTGTACCAGATAAGCCGAAGAACAATGCTGTATCGCCTGCTTCACCACCGTTAGCAGAGCAGTGCATTGGTAATACACCTTTTGCTGGTAGTAGGAAGTTTTGTACAGAAAACATCGATTTCTTCATTTCACCGGCGTAACGCATACCAGCTAGTA
Organism: Pseudoalteromonas sp. APC 3691; assembly: GCF_030408135.1. Lineage (NCBI taxonomy): Bacteria > Pseudomonadati > Pseudomonadota > Gammaproteobacteria > Alteromonadales > Pseudoalteromonadaceae > Pseudoalteromonas > Pseudoalteromonas sp. APC 3691. Next base: position 3,532 of record NZ_JASDCB010000062.1, read on the forward strand.
ATACTTTACGCTGTGCAAAGTTAATAATGACGGTGCCATCGCTATTTGTGCCATCACGTTCTGGCTCACATACAAACGAAGGAACGTTCATTACTTGCCATTGCGATAAGTTTGAAGCGTTATAGTTTTGCGGTTCGATAAACATGTTTTTGGCAAAAATATGGTGCCACGCTGTTTCTGTAGTTACGACTACAGGTAGATAATGCTCAGGGTCTGCGCCAACTTCTAGGTGAGAGGTGAAGTGGTCATTACTTTGAACATGTGCTTCTACGCGAGCCCATAAAGCGTCAAATTTGTCTGCATCAAATGGGCGGTTAACATTGCCCCATTGAATGTCATCTTGAGTTGTAGCTTCTTGTACAATAAAACGATCTTTTGGTGAACGACCAGTTCGTTTTCCTGTAATTGCAACAAAAGCACCATTTGCGGCTAAAGTACCTTCGCCACGGCGGATCGCATGCTCGACAAGTTCAGCTGCGGTTAAATCGACAAAACGTGTAGCGCCTGTAGTCATGTTTATACCTAACTATGTGTGAGAGTTTGAACGGATAGCTCTGGGGTTATCAGTGCCCTTAAACTGAAATTATAGTAACAGAAGGTTTTAAGATATTCGAGCCCGTAAAGCCTCTAAAAAGACATATATTTAAGAAAAAACATGAATAATTTCAATGATACCGGTGTCATGAAATTAGCAGAAAAGATGACACCGGTATCATCTTTTTATAATATAAAACCGCATATTATGCGGCTTTAATTACTATATATAGATGAAGCTGAATATTTAGTTGAAAATGCTTTTTATGTCTTGTTCGTTAAAAACATACTCTTTTAAACAGTAATGACAGTTAATGTTAACAGTCCCTTTCTCAGCTACATCTTTGAGTAGTTCTTCTTGTCCAATATTAACAAGTGCAGTAATTGTTTTATCACGACTACAACCGCATTTGAATTTAATCGCTTGAGGCTCAAATACACGAGGGTTATCTTCGTGGTAAAGACGTGTAAGGACTGTATTTGCATCAAGATGTAACAACTCTTCATCTTTAATGGTGTTACTTAATGCTTCTAAGTGCGCAAAGTCTTCAATTGATTTTTGTTTATCAACTGGGAGTACTTGTAAAAATAGACCACATGCTTTTGCGCTACCTTCAGTTGTGTCGGTTGCAAACCAAAGACGTGTCTTTAATTGCTCTGATTGCTCAAAGTAACTTTCTATACATTCACTCAGAGTATCGTGCTCTAAGGGCACTATACCTTGGTAACGTTCACCCTTACTTGGTGTAATAGTGATCACCATATAGCCTTGGCCAATAAGCTCTTTTACAGTTGTACCCGTAATTTCGCTTTGCAGGCGTGCAATACCACGCATGTTTTGTTTGTCATCACCATTTATAACAGCATATTTGACAGGGCCATCACCTTGAAGCTGTACTGCAATTTCACCTTCAAACTTTAAAGTTGCGGTTAGTAAACAGGTTGCAACAAGTAGCTCACCTAGTAATGCTTTAACAGGGTCAGGGTAATTGTGGTCGGCAATCATTTCATTATAAGCATTCTCGATTTGTACGAGTTCGCCACGAACATCTAGTTCGTTGAATAAATAACGGTGAAGTAAATCTTGTTGCATGAGTGGCTATACCTAACTTGATTTCATTTTTAAAAGTTCGCGTCTTTGCTTTTTATCTGGTTTTTTATCCGGATGAGGAGCAAAAAAACTGTTATTTTTGCGTGCGATGCTGTTTTCTTCGCGTTTAGCAATACTTGCATCAGATTCTTGATACATGGTCTGTGCAATGGGGGCGCTTTGACGCTTTTCAAGCACTGTGAGTATAGTTATCAGTTTTTCATCTACACCCTGAGCAAGTTTTACTTTGGCACCAACATCTACTATTTTGCTCGCTTTTGTACGTTGGCCATTATAATGTACTTTGCCGCCTTGCACCATTTCACGTGCAACAGCACGAGTTTTATAAAATCGTGCAGCCCATAACCATTTATCTAATCGAACTTTTAACTCATCTGCATGGTCTGAGTTGGTATTAGCATTACTTTTTTTACTCATAAGGCATTTCCCCACGTTTTTATAGCTTAAAATTTATCATGAAATCATCGTAGGATGAAGGTATTACAACAGCCGTTTGCTTTTTGTACTACTATGTAAAGTTAATTTAATCTGTTTACAAAGTTTAATATTAGTGTGCTTGTTGAAAGAAAAATGAAAGGGTACTATGGGTACGCGCTAACGCAGTAAATTAAAATAAGAACACTATTTATGGAACAGCAAATCCAGCAACTAAAACAATTTTTAACGCGGTTACCGCATGCTAAATTAAGTGCATTAGTGACACTGTTAGTTGTTGTTTATCTTGCATTTTTATTATCAAAGCTTGTCTGGCTTTTATGGCCGAAACCACCAGTAACTCTACTTACTCCTACTCATTATGCTAATCAGCCATCTGGTGCGAGTAATAACTCAGCGCAGCATATTATTGAGCAATTTTTATTTGGTAAAAAAACTGTAACAAACAACAATAATACTGCAAAACAATCGCAGGTTATAAATAATGCGCCAGAAACACGCCTAAGTATTAATTTAACCGGTATTGTAGCTGTTAATAATGATGACCAAGCAGGCATAGCAATTATTGAATCACAAGGTAAGCAAGTAAGCTACCTTGTTGAAGAAGTTGTACTTGGCACGCGCGCTGAAGTAGCGCAGATACTGCCTGATCGTGTTATTTTAGGTATTAATGGAGGTTTTGAAACATTAATGCTTGATGGGCTCGATTTTAGTAAAAAAGTATCTATGCCTGTACTCGCTGCGCGTGACGATGCCGAAATGGGTCCGCAAAAATTAGAGCCAAGTGAATTACAAATAGACGCCACTGCAGACCCAGACGTTAAAGAAGCAATTATAGAAACACGTGAAGAATTACTCGAAGAACCGGGCAAGTTATTTGACTATATACGTGTTTCACAGGCTATGAATGATGGTGAACTAATTGGATATCGCTTAAGTCCTGGTAAAGAACCTGAACTGTTTAAGCAAATGGGATTAAAAAATAACGATTTGGCTATTTCTATAAATGGCTATCAATTAACAGATTTAAAACAGGCTATGTCAGCTATTAACGAGCTGCGTAATAGTACAGATGCCAATATCACTATAGAACGTGATGGTGAACAAATTGATGTGCAATTTAGTCTGCAATAATTTAGCTTTGGAGTTTTAATATAATGGTTCAGGTGCTACACCTCAAAAAAATTAAAAAAGGGTTAGCTAAGTACGCGGCACTTTTTTTGGCGGCAAGTATTTCTTTGTCTGTTTCTGCTGTTGAATATGCTGCTAACTTTAAAGGCACTGATATCAACGAGTTTATTAATATTGTTGGTAAAAATCTCAATAAAACAGTAATTATTGACCCTAACGTGCGCGGCAAAGTAAATGTTCGCAGTTATGAGTTAATGGACGAAGCGCTTTATTACCAGTTCTTCTTAAATGTATTGGAAGTTTATGGCTACTCAGCTGTTGAAATGGACAATGGCATTCTTAAGGTAGAAAAAAGTTCAGACGCCAAAAAATCAAATGTGCCACTTATTGACGAAGGTAACGAAGCTAGCGGCGATATGATGATTACACGTGTTGTACGTGTCAAAAATGTAAGCGTACAAGAACTAGGCCCTTTAGTTCGTCAATTTAGCGATCAAAAAGATGGCGGCCATGTTGCTAACTTTAATGCGGCTAACGTAATGATGCTAACGGGTCATGCTGCATCAGTTAATCGCTTAGTTGAAATTATTCGCTCTGTTGATCAGGCGGGTGACAAGCGTGTAGACATCGTTAAGCTTAAATATGCAACAGCAGATGATGTTGTCTCTGTAGTAGACAATATTTACAAAGACAGTGGCAAAGGCAGCGTACCTGAATTTTTAATTCCAAAAGTAGTCGCTGATGGCCGAACTAATAGCGTTATAGTAAGTGGTGAAGGCCAAGCACGTACACGTGCTATAGAGCTTATTAAGCGCTTAGATGGCGAATTAGAAAGCCAAGGTAATACCAAGGTGTTTTACCTAAATTATGCTAAAGCTGAAGATTTAGTAAAAGTACTGCAAGGCGTAAGTAAGTCACTTGTTGAAGATGCACAAGGCGGTACCACTAAGACTCGTAGCAGAAGTAACAACGAAAGCAGTATAGAAGCTCACCCAGATTCAAACTCACTTATTATTACTGCGCAGCCAGATACAATGCGCTCGCTCGAGTCGGTCATTGAACGTCTTGATATTCGCCGAGCACAAGTATTGGTTGAAGCCATTATTATTGAAGTAATGGAAGGTGACGGGGTTAACTTAGGCCTGCAGTGGATTTCTGAGCAGGGCGGTATGCTGCAGTTTAACAATGGCACTACGGTTCCTGTTGGTTCATTAGCTGTTGCTGCAGAGCAAGCGCAAGATGTAACGGTTACCAAAAATATTATAGGAACAGAATCTGGTTTGGTAACGCCGTATACGGAAACAACAGAAGGTGATTATGATGCACTTGCTTCATTGCTAAGTGGTATTAATGGTTTAGCGCTGGGCGTTGTTAAAAATGACTGGGGCGCAATTATTCAGGCTGTTGCCACTGATACAAATTCAAATATTTTGGCTACACCTTCTATTACTACAATGGATAACGAAGAAGCCTCTATTTTAGTTGGTCAAGAAGTGCCTATTATTACAGGCTCACAAACGGGCAGTAATAATGCTAACCCATTTCAAACGGTTGAGCGTCAAGAAGTCGGTATTAAACTGATAGTTACGCCACAGATTAACGATGGCTCTGCAGTACAGCTTACAATTGAGCAAGAAGTATCAAGTGTAAGTGGTGCAACTGCTGTTGATATTTCAGTTAATAAACGTGCAATTAAAACAACGGTTATGGCTGATGATGGAGGTATGGTTGTACTGGGTGGCTTAATTGACGAAGACGTACAAGAAAGTGTTTCTAAGGTGCCGTTATTAGGCGATATTCCTATTTTAGGTCATTTGTTTAGATCAACAAATACAACGCGTCGTAAGCGTAATCTTATTGTGTTTATTCGCCCAACCATTATTCGTGATGGTGTGAGCATGAATAAGTTAAGCTTTAATAAATATAACTTTATTCGTGGTGAGCAGTTTAAACAAAAAGAAGATGGTATTGAGTTAATGCCAATGACTGATACGCCTATTTTACCTGAGTGGAATGACGAATTAGTACTTCCACCTACGTATGAAGAGTCTCTACGTAAACAAAATGCACAAGAGCGTAAAGATGACTAATGCGATTCAAGAGATAAACCAAGATGTGGTTCATCCTCAAACGCATAATCAGGATGAGCTATTAACGAGTGATGTATTAGTCGAGTTACCAGCAAAGCGTTTGCCGTTTTCCTATGCAAGACGTGCAGGTGTGTTGCTTGGTAAAAACAAAGATCACCGTATAGTTTACTACCGTGGTGAGCTAGACGTGGAAGTACTATTAGAAGTACGCCGTATCGCAGGCCATGGTTTTACACTTGAGCAATTGGCTGATGATAAATTTGAGCTATTGCTTGAAGCATCATACCAACGTGATAGCTCTGAAACACAACAAATGATGGAAGATATTGGTAACGAGGTTGATTTATTCTCACTTGCTGATGAACTTCCGCAAACTGAAGATTTACTTGCTGGTGACGATGACGCGCCAATCATTAAGCTTATTAATGCCATGCTTAGTGAAGCGATTAAAGAAGGGGCTTCTGATATTCATATCGAAACCTTCGAACAAGAGCTTGTTATTCGCTTTAGGGTAGATGGCGTACTTAAAGAAGTACTTAAGCCTAATCGTAAACTTGCATCGTTACTTGTATCTCGTATTAAAGTAATGGCTAAGCTTGATATAGCCGAAAAACGTATCCCACAAGATGGCCGTATTAGTTTACGTATTGCCGGACGTGCAGTTGATGTGCGTGTATCAACAATGCCATCGAGCTTTGGTGAGCGTGTGGTGCTGCGTTTACTTGATAAAAATAACGCGCGTTTAAACCTTGAAGACTTAGGTATGACTGCAGAAAATCGTGCATTGTTTTCAGATTTAATTAGTAAACCTCACGGAATTATTTTAGTAACAGGACCAACAGGTTCTGGTAAAAGTACCACCCTATATGCTGGTATGAGTCAAATTAACTCACGCGATCGTAACATTCTTACTGTTGAAGATCCGATAGAGTACGAAATTCCAGGCATAGGCCAAACTCAAGTTAATGCAAAAGTTGATATGACATTTGCTCGTGGTTTACGTGCAATATTACGTCAAGATCCTGATGTAGTAATGGTGGGTGAAATACGCGACCTTGAAACTGCGCAAATTGGTGTTCAAGCGTCACTTACCGGTCACCTTGTTATGTCTACTCTGCATACTAATACTGCATCGGGTGCAATCACACGTATGGAAGATATGGGTGTTGAACCATTCTTACTTTCATCGTCGTTACTCGGTGTGTTATCACAGCGTTTAGTACGTACGTTATGTAATACCTGTAAAGAAGGTCACACGGCTGATGAGCATGAATGCCAGTTGTTAGGTACTCCTTTTGAAAGCCAACCTACAATCTACCGAGCGGTGGGGTGTGAAGAGTGTAACTTTAATGGTTACCGTGGTCGTACCGGTATTCACGAGTTACTTGTAGTTGATGAAACAATACGTGAAATGATTCACAACGGTAAAGGCGAGCAAAGCGTAGAAAAATACATTCGTAAGCGCAGCCCAAGTATTCGCCAAGATGGGTGTAGCCGTGTACTTGCAGGTAAAACAGCACTTGAAGAAGTCTTGCGTGTTACCCGTGAGGAAGGCTAACTATGGCGGCGTTTGAATACCGTGCCTTAGATGGCCGAGGTAAAGAAAAAAAAGGCATTTTAGAGGCCGATACAGCTAAACAAATTCGCCAAACTTTGCGTGACCAAAAGTTAACGCCGCTTGAAGTTATCCCTGCGGCGCAAAGTGACAAACAAGTCAAAGGTGAAAAAGCCCCTTTATTCGGTGGCTTTTTTAAACCAACAATTTCAACCTCAGACTTAGCGCTTATAACCCGCCAATTAGCAACATTGATACAATCGGCACTCCCTGTTGAAGGCGCTGTTATGGCTGTTGCTGAACAATGTGAAAAGCCGCGTTTAAAGCGTATGCTTATGTCGGTACGTTCAAAAGTAGTTGAAGGTTACACCCTTGCCGATGGTCTTAGTGAGTTTCCTCATGTTTTTGACGACTTATATCGTGCAATGGTAGCCGCAGGCGAAAAGTCGGGCCACCTTGATCAAGTACTTAATCGTTTAGCCGACTATACCGAGCAGCGCCAACATATGCGTAGCCAAATAACTCAGGCTATGGTTTACCCTATTATTTTAGTGGTATTTGCAATTGGTATTGTGTCGGTATTACTGGGTACGGTGGTACCAAAAATATTAAAAACGTTTGAAAAAACGAAACAAGTACTCCCTTGGACAACCGAATGGGTTATGGCGGGTAGCCATTTTGTGCAAAATTACTGGTTTATTAGTTTAATAGCCATCACAGCAATCGCTATTGGTATTAAGCATGCACTTAAACAGCCAAAAATACGTTTTTGGTGGGATGACCGAGTGCTACATATGCCAGGTATAGGTAAAGTGGCTCGTGGTATTAATACCGCACGTTTTGCGCGTACTTTAAGTATTTTATCGTCAAGCTCAGTACCATTACTTGAAGGAATGCGTATCTCGGGCGGCGTATTAATTAACGAAAAAATTAAAAAAGCGGTTGCAGATGCATCCGACAGAGTGAGTGAGGGTGCAAGCTTAAGAGCTGCACTTCAGCAAACTAAGTTGTTTCCACCAATGATGCTGCATATGATAGCAAGTGGTGAAAAATCAGGTGAACTAGAGCAAATGTTAGAGCGTGCTGCAAATAACCAAGATCGCGAATTTGAGAGCATGGTTAATGTATCGCTTAAACTACTAGAGCCTGCGATGATCGCCTCAATGGCGGTTATTGTATTATTTATAGTAATGGCAATATTGCAGCCAATAATGGCGATGAATAAAGCTGTTGGACTTTAAGTTAGAATAAATTTTTAAATATATTAATGGTTTTACCTAAACCATTTTTACTTAAATGTTTTTAGAATAATGAGGTAATTACGTGAATAAACAATCAGGTTTTTCTTTACTAGAAGTGATGGTGGTACTGGTTATCATCGGGATGATTATGTCAATTGTTGCACCTAACATTATGGGTCAGCAAGAAGAGGCTGCTATTGATAAAGCACATCTAGATATCCAGCAATTAGAAGATGCAATGAGCTTATACAAGCTTAAAAATAAGAGCTACCCAAGCACAGAGCAAGGTCTTGAAGCGCTAGTTACCCAAACAAGCATTGAACCGGTTCCAAAACGTTTCCCTGATGGTGGCTTTATTAATGAATTACCAGAAGATCCTTGGGGTAATACTTATCAGTTAATTAGCCCAGGTGAAATTGGCAAGTTTGATATTTTTTCTATGGGCCCAGACGGTGAAGCAGGTACTGATGACGATATCGGTAACTGGGACGAAGAAAAACAATAATGCCTAAGTACACCGTTCTGTATGAACATGTTAATGCTAGAGGCTTGCTATGAAAGCAAGCCTTAAGCAGCGCCATGCAAAAAGCAGAGGCTTTAGTTTAATAGAAATTTTAGTGGTATTAGTGATCATCGCTTTTGCCACCAAAATGGTTGTATATAGCTTAGAAGGCGGTGCTGAGGAGGAGTTAGATACTCAAGCACTAAGGCTGCATACCACCATTAATATGGCATCGGAATTTGCTATTTTAAACCAAGTTGAATTGGGCTTATTAGTAGAAGAAAATACATTAGAGTATTTAGTTTTCGATGGTGAAAAGTGGATTACTTTTGACCGTGAGGATCTTTTTAAACCAATAGAATTAGACGAAAGATTAAAGCTCACTCTTAACTTAGAAGATTTAGCGTGGGCGCAAGATAACCTCTTAGAGCAATCTAACTGGCGCGAGCTTATGAGTGGTGGCGATGAAGACAGTTTACTTGAGCTCAAAAAGCTGAAAATCCCACAAGTACTTATTTTGTCATCAGGTGAGGTAAGTGCGTTTCAGCTTATATTAGAGTTAAAAGATCAAAGTGAGCCTGTGTATTACATTGAAGGTGAATTTACAGCACCCATTAACTTTCGCCGAGAGCCAGAATAATGAAGCGCACTAAAGGGTTTACCTTATTAGAGGTGTTAGTGGCATTAAGTATTTGTGCCATGGCGGGTATAGCTGCAATGCAAGCAACAAGCGAGCATATACACCACTTAACGACTATTGAAGAGCAAACCTATGCATCTTGGGTCGCCGAAAACATTATTATTGAACAGCGTACTAAAGGCGAACAATGGCAAGGTAAAAATAACCTTAAAGGCAGCGAAGTAATGGGCGGTGTTGAATGGTTTTGGCAGCAAGAAGTTACAGCCACTGCTGACAAAAGCTTTGTAAAACTAACCATAAATGTTTTTACGGATGAAAAATATGAGCATTCAGCATATGAGTTATCAACGTATTTAAATAAAGGCAAAAAGTAAGTGAAGCAGCGCGGGTTTACATTACTTGAAGTTATGGTTGCACTGGGTATTTTAGCTTTTGTTATTATTGCTACTCATCAAATATTAGAGGCGACAACAAGAGCAAAAGATGCCTCCGATGAAAAAATTGCTGAGCTAAATGGATTGCAAACAACATTTAGATTAATGGATCAAGATTTTAGCCAAATGACCAAACGCGCAGTTCGCAATGAGTCGGGTGATGTTCAAGAACAATATTTACTTGCTGGTCGTTACGTTTTAAAAAGCCAATACGATGGTATCGCGTTTGTACGAGATGGCTGGATAAATCCAATTAACTTATTGCCACGTTCAGAACTACAAGCTGTTGGTTATAGAGTGATTGACGATAACCTTGAGCGTGTTTATCGGGTTTATGTTGATCAGCTTGATAATATGGAGCCGCGAGTTCAACGTGTGTTAGGAAATGTTGAAGAACTTAAGTTTGAGTTTTTAGATGATAAAAACGAATGGCAAGAACAGTGGGAAATTAAAGCCCTCCCTAAAGCGGTTGCTGTTACGTTGCAACAAATAGAAGCAGAGCCAATTCGTCGTGTATTTTTAGTTCCTGGGCAAGGCAAAGTTGTTGCTACACAAACTACGGATGTGAATAATGGTTAAGCAGCATTCATCGCGCGGCGCAGCACTTGTTATTGTTTTATTTATTGTGGCGTTAGCGGCTATTTTAGCAGTAGAAATGAGTGCTAATTTAATGGTTCAAGTGCAAAAAAGTACAAACTTGCAAGGTCACCAACAAGCTAAATGGTACGCCTACGGTGCAGAAGAGCTTGCTATTAAAGGGCTAATACAAAGTAAAAAAGATGATGCCGATAAAACAACACTCGATCAAGTGTGGGCAACTCAAGGAGATGCTTCATACCCTGTTGATAACGGCACGTTAAGTGGCAAAATTACAGATTTACAAGCATGTTTAAATTTAAATGCTTTAGCCATAGCGCCAGAAGAAAATAGCGCAAGTAAAACAAACCCTGCGCATAAAGCACTATTTGCATTACTTGAAAACATTGAAGATTTACCTGCTGACGAATCAGAGGAGACGATGGCAGATAGTGTATTTGATTGGCTTGATGAGAACAGTATTACGTATCGCTCAGGTGCAGAAGAAGACGAGTACTTATCACGAGATTTTCCGTATATGACAGCCAATAGCTTATTTGCATCAACATCGGAGCTGCGTTTAGTTAAGGGCTTTAACCCATTAGTGATGGAAAAAGTATTGCCATATGTATGTGTAATACCAGGCAGTACGCTTTTATCAATTAACGTAAATACATTATTGCCAGAGCAAGCGCTCATACTCAGTGCCTTGATAGAAAGCTTAAGCTTATCTGGCGCAGAAGCGGTGTTAGGCGCAAGACCGCAAACTGGCTTTGACACCATCGATGAATTTTTTGAACAGGTGAAGCAGCAAGGCGGTACTAATACTGACTCAATAAAAAGTCTATTTAGTATTAAAAGCGAATATTTTAAATTACAAACGCAGGCAAACTTTGTCGACCTGCGTTTTTCGATGACCACATTACTGCACGCTAAAGATGGCGACGTAACGATACTGGCGCGAAAATTTGGAGGCGTACAGTGACAGAAATACTGTTGATCCGCACGGGTCAAACCGAACAAGAATTACTTAACTGGTTAATTTACTCACCACAAGAACAAGAAATAATAGCCAGTGGCGAGTTACCAAATGCAGAGCATTTAAGTGAGCTAAGCGAAAAAGCACTTACCCGAGAAGTTGTCGTGTTATTACCCAGTGACCAAGTGCAATTAAAAACGGTCGCTTTGCCAACAAAATGGAATCGCAAGCTTGAGCAAGCATTGCCATACATGCTTGAAGAAGATATAGCATGTGACGTAGATGAACTGTTTATAGCAGTAGCGCAGCCGACAATGCTTGGTGAGCAACATGCAATTCGTGTAGCAATGACAGACCGTGAATGGTTTGAACAATGGCTTGCATTATTTGCTGAGCATAATCTATCAGTATACAGAATATTACCCGATGCTTTGTTGTTACCGCTTGCAGATGATGGTGCCGTAACTGCTATTGAGCTCAACAACCAATGGTTGTTTAAGCAAGGGCAATGGCATATTAGTGCGGTTGAATCTAGTTGGTTGAATGGCTATTTAACAGCTATGGGTAACCCCGACATTAAACATTTTAGTCCTGCTAATCAGTTTCCTGAAAGCGTTAACTTACAAGCCCAAACAAGCGATTACGACTTACCTTTAGCATTATTTGCAAAACAGTTAGATAGCGTTAATTTTAACTTACGCCAAGGTATGTATCAGCTTAAAAAACAAAGCGCTTTGTGGTGGGGTTACTGGAAAGGCGCCGCAATTATAGCAAGTGTTGCATTGGTTTCTACAATTACAATAAAAGCTATTGAGTTACACCAACTTAATACACAAGTAGAAGTAGCTAAAGCTCAAGTAGTCGACAGATATCAAAAAGCATTTCCGGGAACTAAAGTTCGCCCTAATCTAATTAAAAGCCAAATTAAAGGCGCGTTAGATAAAATACAAGGCTCAAGTGAATCCGGCTTTTTAGACTTAACGACTAATTTGGTTGATGTATTTTCGCAAGTCAGCGAATTTACACCTGAAACACTTCGTTATGACAAACGTCGTAATGAGCTGCGAATTCGTGCACGGGCTAAAGACTTCCAAACTTTTGGTAAAGTAAAAATCATACTTGAAAAGCAAGGTTTAACTGTTGAGCAAGGGTCTTTAAATAATGACGGTGATTATGTCGTAGGCGAAATTAAACTGCGAGGTGCAGTATGAAAAAGCAGTTAATGAAACAGTGGCGTTCGCTTAAAGAGCAAGAACAACAATTGGTAATGGTCGCTGGTGGCGTGTTTATTATTTTTGTTTTAGTAATGGGGATATTTAGGCCATTAAATAACGCGATAGAAAAAGCACAGCAATCTCAAATTAAACAACAAGAGCTATTAGCTTGGGTTGATGACAGTATTGTTAAGCTAAAGGCTGCAGGCAACACCAGTGTTGCTAGCAATACAAACTTAAGCCAAGTGGTAAACTCTACTCGTGGACGCTATAAAATCAATATTAGTAAAATGCAGCCCAGTAGTGATTCACTTCGTTTGACGCTTGACTCAGTAGAGTTTAATCAGTTAATAGAATGGCTAGATGAGCTAGTAAATCAGCATGGTTTAAAAATTGAAAATTTAGATTTAAGTCGCGATGATAAATCAGGCTATGTGCGCGTAAGCCGTTTAGTATTAGAGAATTAATTAATGAAAAAAATAATAACGTTATCGGCTGTCTTTTTAATTAGTTTTATTGTGTTTTGTATTATTAAATTACCAGCACATATTGCACTAGATATAGCAAAACCGTACTTTCCAAAGCAATTAGAAGTAGGCCAAACTGTAGGCACTGTTTGGCAAGGTCAAATGATGCAAGTTCGTTTTGATGGTGAACAGTTAAATAATGTGCGCTGGGATATTGCAGGCTGGAAATTATTTACAGGCAAACTAAATGCGAACATAAAATTTGGTAATCCACGAGAACGCAGTGATATTTCGGGTTACGCAGATGTAAGTTATGGGTTTTTTAATAAAAAAGTAATAGTGACTGACGCCCTAGTACGCTCAACTGTAGAGCGTGCAATGCAACGTGTGCAACTTCCTCTGCCTGTTACCGCTAAAGGGCGTGTGATATTAGAACTTGATGAATACAGCTCAGGCGCACCTTATTGTGACTCACTAAAAGGTGAAATAGCGAGCCCTAATATTGATGTTCAAGGCTTAAATGGATGGTTTAATATTGGACCTCTAGCTGGTAAGTTAAGCTGTAAGTCGGGTGATGTTGCTATATTAATTGACCCAGATAATACGCTTGGCCTTGAGGCAGATGCTACACTTAAAGCTAATTTCGACTTCAGAGTGGCAGGTTATGTAAAACCAGATGCCAGCTTACCTAAAGATGTACATGATGCGGTTAAGTTTTTAGGCCGACCAGATAACCAAGGTCGCTATCCGCTCAACTTTTAATGTTTTAATATAAAGAGTTTTAATGCAAATACCCCAATTTACTGAGTTGCACGCAAAGCAGCTCAGCTCATTTTTAAATACCCAATCTCAAGCAATGACCCTTGTACAAAGCCAAGGCTATTTATTTGGTGTAATTTGTTCGCCCAACCCATTAGATGTACATGAGTGGCTTGAGCAGATATTGCCAAACACAGCTAATGATTTAGATGAAGAAATGCTTTTTTTGTTTATGGCGCTTTATCACAAAATTAGTGAGCAGGTGTTCGAAACTGGATATAAATTACCAGACACATTTGATGCTGAATTTTGTAAGTCGTGGAGTAAAGGCTTCTTAGTTGCAACGAAAGCTTATGCAGAACCTTTGTTAAATGCACCGCAATTAGACGTTGATTTTAAACAAGCACTAGAAAGTGCGTTAAGCACACTAAGCTTTTTTGCACTCGACCAGCTAGCAATAGCTCAGATTGCCAAACAAAATAACATGACAATAGAAGCTTTGTGTCAGTATCAGTATGAATCTATGGGTGACTTTGCATTAGGGTTTGCTGAACTAATTGAAGTGGTCGCAATTAATAGCGGCTTGATAACCGACGAGAGTTGGGAAGAGTAATTATTAATACTAGGCGCTTAGTTTAATCTAAGTGCCTAGCTCTAATATAATATCCGTACAGCCTTGTTTGCAATTTACTATGCCTTTACCAGGCTCGCTGGTGGCTAAATCAAGTGTTAAAACCCCATTACACTTCTCACACTTTAATGTTTTGCCTTGCGCTAATTGCTTGAGCATATTGCGCTGCTTATGAAATGAGTCGCTTGCTTTTTTATTTAATCCTGAAAAATCCACTACTTTGCTCGCTTTTGTTCTAATGCTTCAGTCACTATTTTACATACCGTATTTAAACGGTCGTCATAAAAATAAAGGTTTAAGTCACGCTCACGACAATAGCGTAGGTGAAATAACTGAACAGAGTCATCTGTTGTAAACGTTTTTTCTACATACTCACCTTCAGATTCAGATAGTTTAAGTTGACTGCTGATCCTATTTTTCGCCATATTTGCAGCAGGGCTTCTGTTGACCTTGCTTGCATCACTTAAAAAGCCAATGCCTTCACCTAGTAACCTTTCGCGAGGTTCTTTTATAAGTGGGTGATCGATTGTAAAAAAGGCAAGGATCACAACTACCAAAATAATAAATTTTTTCATGGATACGTAAACCTTGATCTAAGTAGGGTTGAATTACCATGCAGTGTAATAAACTGCATTTTAAAAGCAAGTAACTGGGATGAATAAATTATTAGCGATCTATGCCAGTAATTTTAACCAACATTGTTATAATGGTTAACAGCAGTCAGATATTTCTGAAATATCTGAAAGTATTCGAGATGGCAATTTATTAAAGTAAATCTGCCTAGCAAGTAACTTGCTAGCTTTAAGTATAGAGTACTTGAGTATTGCTGGATTTTTATTTCCAAGCGGCGTTGAGGAACTTCGATGGACAAGCAAATTAAAGTAAAGAATATCCCTGTAGAGGTGAAAATCCAAAAACCGGATTTAAGCCGTCAAGATGATAGGTTCAATCCCCGAAATCGTATTTATGTGCGTGCTGTAAAAGGCCTACATCAATTACTTAGGCAGCGCATTGGCTTTTTAGGCCTACTTGCGTTTATGTTACTTCCTTGGATTAATTTTAACGGCCAGCAAGCAGTGCTGTTTGATCTAATTGGTCAAAAATACAATATTTTTGGTTTAACGCTATGGCCTCAAGATTTTACCATATTAGCGTTTATTTTTATGCTGGCAGCATTTGCGCTGTTTTTAGTGACCACCTTCTATGGACGGGTGTGGTGTGGCTACACATGTCCGCAAACTGTTTGGACCTTTATTTTTATTTGGTTTGAAGAAAAGCTTGAAGGCACTGCCAATCAGCGTAAAAAACTCGATCAACGACCCATGGACTTTGATAAGTTTTGGCGTAAAACGGCAAAGCATACTAGTTGGGTATTGTTTTCGTTGTATACCGCTATTTCTTTTGTGGGTTACTTTACGCCAATAAGGGAGTTACTCCCTGACTTTGTAACGTTTGATGTAGGCGGTTATGCACTAGTCAGTATTATTTTCTTTGCTGCGTGTACCTATGGTAATGCCGGTTGGATGCGAGAAATTATGTGTTTACACATCTGTCCTTACTCTCGTTTTCAATCAGCTATGTTTGATAAAGACACATACACCGTAACGTACGACGAAAGCCGAGGTGAAAGCCGTGGTCCTCGTTCACGTAAAGTAGACCATAAAGATTTAGAATTAGGCGACTGTATAGACTGTAACTTGTGCGTTCAAGTGTGCCCAACAGGTATTGATATTAGAAATGGGCTACAAGCTGAGTGTATCAACTGTGGTGCATGTATTGATGCGTGTGATGGCGTAATGGATAAAATGGAATACCCGCGTGGGCTTATTTCATATACGACAGAGCGAAATCTCGAAACCCCAGAAAATAAAACGAATCCACTGCGAGCTAAAATTATTGGTTACACGGTCATACTTGTTGTGCTTACGGGAGCGCTTGTCGCTAATATAGCACTGCGTAAAACAATGGACTTTGATATTATTCGTGACCGAAACCAATTATATCGTGTCGATTTTGATGGTTTAGTAGAGAATACCTATACATTAAAGGTAATTAATAAAGCGCAGTACGAGCAAACCTTTAATATTAAAGTACAAGGGTTAGATAACTTTAAGTATATTGGTAAGCAGTCATTTACTGTGCAGGCAGGGGAATCTCATAACGTACCATTGTCACTTGTAATGGACCCTTATGATTTGAAGGCGCCGATGACTGAGTTTAACTTTGTGCTTTCACCGGTAGATGAGCCGGATGAGACAATATCGCAGTCGAGTAACTTTTTTAAAGCGCGATAATCGCAACTTACCTTAATTAGGTAAGTTGATATAGCAATTAACAAAAGCGGGTATATAACCCGCTTTTATTTTATATAAGAAGAGTATGAGTAAATTTAGTTTTATTGACTTAACACCAGACCTAATACTCGATGCAATAGAGAGCGTAGGTGTGTACGCCGAATCTGGTTTATTGGCGCTCAATAGCTATGAAAACAGAGTGTACCAATTTAAAGCGGATGATGGCCTGCGTTACGTAGTGAAGTTTTATCGCCCAGAGCGCTGGAGTAAAGAGCAAATTCAAGAAGAGCATGACTTTGCATTTGAACTAGCGGATGCAGAAGTACCCGTTGTTGCCCCTATTTTATATAATGGACAAAGCTTATTTGAACACGAAGGGTATTTGTTTGTGTTGTTTCCAAGTGTAGGCGGGCGTTTATTTGAGGTTGATAATTTAGATCAGCTTGATGTAATGGGGCGATTGATTGGCCGTATGCACCAAGTAGCTAAAACAAAACCTTTTACTTACAGGCCAACAGTTACCTGCGAGGAGTATTTGCATACAGCCAAAGTTCATCTTCAAAAAAGTAACTTAGTGCCCATGGGAATAAATACTGCCTTTTATACTATTTTAGATTTAGTGATAGAGCAGGCGCAAAAACAGTATAAAGATGTGCAAAGTATTCGCTTACATGGTGACTGCCACGTTGGTAATATTTTATGGGCAGGTGATGCGCTAATGTTTGTTGATTTAGATGACAGCCGCCAAGGTCCTGCAATCCAAGATTTATGGATGATGCTCAGTGGCGATAGAGCGACGCAACTGTTACAGTTAGACACCCTTGTAAATGCATATGAAGAGTTTTGTGATTTTGATCACTCTCAACTCAAATTAATTGAACCGCTGCGAGCAATGCGTATTATTCACTATATGGGATGGGTAGCTAAACGATGGAGTGATCCTGCTTTTGTGCGGAACTTTACATGGTTTGCTGATGACAAATACTGGGAGCAACAAATTTTAGCACTGAAAGAGCAACTTGCAGCATTGCAAGAAGCACCGTTAAAGTTATTGCCGTAATATTTTATTTAAAGACAAGTACAACGAGATACAAATGCTTAAAAAATTAAAACTGAGTTTATTACTTTTATGTTTACCATTTGCAGCACTTGCTGCACAGTTTGAAGTTGATAATCAATACACTGTTATAGATGTAGACAAAAGCAAGTCACCGCAAGTAACTGAGTTTTTCTCATTTTACTGTCCACATTGCTTTAAGTTTGAACCAGTAGCAAAAGCAATTGAAAAAGGCTTGCCAGAAGGCGCTGAGTTTATTAAAAACCACGTTAACTTTTTAGGTGGCGTGTCACCACAAGCACAAAGTAATTTAAGCTTTGCTTACTTAATTGCTAAGCAGCATGGTCAGGCGCAAAGTATTAGCGATCAAATTTTTAAAAGTATCCATGTTCAACGTGCACCATTAACTGAAATGAAAGACGTTAAAAAATTACTTGAAGTAAACGGTATTGATAGCGCAACATTTGATCAAGAGATTGCAAGCATGCCTGTTATTTCAGCTGAGCAAGCAATGCAAAACAAACAGAATAAATATTCAAAATTAGGCGCACTTACAGGTGTACCTACTTTTATTGTTAACGATAAATATAAAATAAACCTCAACACCATCAAAAATCAAAAAGAACTTGATGAGTTAGTAGCGTTTTTATTAGCACTATAAATTTCGGAGCATAATAATGATTAAATTAGTTAAAGCAGGTTTGCTTGCAGTACTACTTCCTATGGCGGCAACAAGCTTTGCAGCAACGTATGAAGAAGGCGTGCATTACGACGTTGTTTCTGAGCGCGCAACAAAAAAGCCAGAAATTAAAGAGTTTTTCTCATTTTACTGCCCTGCATGTAATAACATGGAAGCACTAATTGGTGAGTTTAAGCCTAAGCTTGATAAAAACGTTAAATTTAAAAAGAGCCATGTTGATTTTGTAGGTGTACGCGACCCAGAAAACCAACAGATGATGAGCCAAGCACTCGCTACTGCAGAAGTGCTTCCGCAAAAAGATAAAATTGTCTCTGCAATCTTTAATCATATTCATACAAAGCGCGCTAGTTTTAATGAGCTTGCAGATGTAAAAGATATATTTGTAGCGCAGGGCGTTGATGGCGATAAGTTTGATAAGCTGTTTAAAAGCTTCTCGGTACGTACGCTGAGCTCTAAAATGAAACGAGATCAAGACTACTTTAAAGAAAAAGGCGCACTACGTGGCGTACCTACATTTATTGTAAATGGTAAGTATAAATTAAACCTAGGTCGTGAGTCGGGTATTACTGAACCAGAAGATATTAGCAAACTGATTAATTACTTAGCTAACAAGTAAGTTTAGCTAAAACTAAAAAAGCTCCTACAAGGAGCTTTTTTTATGGGTAACGTTTACTGAGCGTATTTATTTGCGCTGCAAGAAAACACCCGACTCAATGTGATGTGTATATGGGAACTGATCAAATATAGCAAAGCGCTTAACGTTATGCGTACGTGTTAAGTGATCAAGGTCACGCTCAAGAGTTTCAGGATTACACGATATATAAATTATGCTTTCGTAGTTAGCCACTAAGTCACACGTTAATTCATCCATGCCCGCGCGTGGTGGATCAACTAATATGGTTTGGCAGTCATAGCTTTTTAAATCAATACCATCTAAACGAGAGAAAGTACGCTCGCCATTCATTGCTTGAGTAAACTCTTCACTAGACATACGAATAATATCTAAGTTCTCTACGTTGTTTTTAGCAATGTTGTATTGAGCAGAGTGAACAGATGATTTTGATATTTCCGTCGCTAATACTTTATTAAAAGAACCTGCTAATGCAATTGAAAAGTTACCGTTACCACAATACAATTCTAGTAAATCATTTTTAAGTGGTTTACATAAATCTTGTGCCCACTCCAGCATATTAATATTTACTTTTGCATTAGGCTGAGTAAAGCTATTTTCTACTTGTTGATAAATAAGCTCTTGCCCATTAACTGTTAAACGTTCAGTTACAAAGTCATCACCTAGTACTTCTTTTTGTTTGCGAGCACGACCTATAAAGTCAATTTTGTATTTACTGCTAAGCTTTTCTTTCAGTGCTTTAATTTCACTTAACCATTCATCATCCAGTGGTTTGTGATAAAGCAAGCTTACTAAAATTTCACCGCTTAGCGTTGATAGGTAATCGATTTGAAATAACTTACGGCGTAATATTTCACAAGGCTTAAGATTTTCAATCATCACCTGCATTATTTCACCTACTAGAGGCGCTGCTGGGTCAAATGTATCAACACGGATTTTTTCTTTTGTTTGTTGATCAAACATAATGTGAAACAGATCATCACCGTCGTGCCATACTCTAAATTCAGCACGTTGGCGGTAGTTAGTTGGCTCTGAGCTAAATACTTCTAATTGCTCCACACCAAAACGTTGAAACTGCGTACTAATTCGCTGCTCTTTTTCACTTAACTGCGCTTGGTACTGTGTGGTATCTATTTTAATAACTGCCATTAACGCTACTACCTTATCTAAGATCTGTTTATCGGCGCTATTGTAGGGAGCGCTGCGTATTTGTCTAGTTTTGGCTAGCATTTATGCTGTTTTATTGAACATTGTACTTTAGTTTTTGTTGTTATAGCCGATAATAAACTACGCACGCTTAGGAGACGAATCATGAAAATAGGTAATTATGGCTTTACGCCAAACAACAACATCAATAAATTCAATAATAAAGCTGATATACAGCAACCTACAATTACGTCTCCTCAAGATAGCTATCAACAACGAGGCCGAGAGTTGGCCGCAAAGGTGCTTGGCGATAAAATGGCTGAGCAGCTTGGATTACCTATCGCAGAAAAAAAAGCAGATAAACCACTATTTGATTTTGATGAAATAGTAAAAAACGTACTCGATTTTGTAAGTAGTGCTGTAAATAAAGCAAAAGCTAACGGCGCTGATGACGAAAAGCTCAAAGATATGCTAGGCGATGCGCGCAAAGGAGTCCAAATAGGGATTGATGACGCTGTTGATGAACTCAAAGGTACAGGCGTATTTAATGATGACATGGAAGAGGGCATTAATAAGTCCAAAGAGGGAATTTACAATGGGCTGGATAAGTTTGAAGAGTCGTTATTTAACCCACAACCTGCCAGCGTAAATATAAGCCAGGCCCAATACGTCAGTATGACGAGTAATGCAGAGTATAAATTTACTACAGCAGAAGGCGATGAGGTAAGTATTAGCTTTGCTGATGCATTTGAATCTCAATCGGCAAGTGGCTATCAGCAAAATAGTAATAGTGAGTCGTTTGCAAGCTCATCATCGCAATCTCGACAGGTATCATTTTCGATGTCGGTAAATGGTGACTTAAACGAGCAAGAGCAAGAAGCTATTAATGCGATGATGGAAGACTTACAAGATTTAAGTAAAACCTTTTTTGGTGGTGATTTAGATGAAGCATTTGAACAAGCGCAAGAGCTGAGTTTAGACAGCGATCAGCTGGTGGCTTTTTCTATGGATTTACGCCAAACAAAAACAATAGCAACAGTTAAAAGCTATGAAGAATATAAACCAGCACCAGAAAAACAAGTAGCAGAGGGGTTAGCCCCTTTTAATGACGACCTTAAAAATGCTTTTGAAAAAGCGGGTGAGCTTGGATTACAAAATCAGCTAGCTGGCATTCTCCAATGGTTAAATCAAGATCAGGAACAAATAGATAAGTTAGTAGATTATACAAAGTCTATGTTCGAAAACCTTAATCAGTTAAATTCAGCAGCCGACAGGCTTACTGATTTAGAAGCCACGCAAAGTTAAACTACTTTCTTTTATAAAAACCTCATGGCAAACTGCCGATCTTAAAGTAAAGTAGGAACGGTAGTTTGTCAGCGCATATAATGGTCTTTGATTCAGGTATTGGTGGAACTACTGTACTTGAACATATCAAGCAAAGTATCCCCAATGCTCAGTACAGCTATTTTATGGATAATGCATTACTACCTTATGGTGCTCAATCCCAACAAACTATAATTAACCGATTATGTTCACTTATTCATTTCATCAAAGCCAACACGCTTAACGTCGATTTAATTGTAATAGCGTGTAATACAGCTTCTACATCTGCACTCAGCGCTGTTCGCCAAATTACGGATATTCCTATAGTAGGTGTTGTGCCAGCAATAAAACCTGCAGCAGAGTTAACACGTTCAAATCATATTGGCTTATTAGCCACACCGGCAACGGTCGCCAGTTCATACACTAAAACATTAATTACTGAGCATGCACGTAATGTAATCGTTAATCTATATAGCAGTGTTGAATTAGTAACGTTAGCTGAGGAATGCTTTTTTACAGAGTCTTTGGATACAAACAAGTTGCATCAAGTGCTTGATGACCTACATATAGATAAAACTATAGATGTACTTGTATTAGGATGTACGCACTTTCCAATATTAGCAGAGCCTATTAGTCAGTATTTTGAAGGGAATGTAAAATTACTTGATTCAGGTGTAGCGATAGCAAACAGAGTCAACTACCTACTTAACCAACTTAACTTCTGTGTGAATAAACTAACAGACATAAAAAAGCCGCTGCAATATTATGCAACGGCTGATGTGTTTAGCAATAAGCTAGCGGTAAAGCTAGTTACACTGACTGATCCGTCTCAGTACGTAGAGCATTAGAATCATCTTCTTGTTTTTGTTTTGCTTCACGTACCTTTAAAGTACGTTGTTGGAACTCGCTATCGTTCAAGTTAGCAATTGCATTGTCTGCATCAGCTTGCGCCATTTCAACAAAACCAAAGCCACGACGCTTGCCAGTATTCTTATCCTTTAATAAACGAACATTGAATACTTTGCCTTGTTCTTCAAATAATGCACGAACCACACCTTCGTTTGCACGATAAGGAAGGTTACCAACATAAAGCGTTTTTGTTTTAACTTCAGCTTCTTCAGTCACATCAGATGACATTGCAGCAATAGCAATCGCACCTATTAATAAACCAGCACCAAATAGTAATGCAGGGTTTAAAGCTAAGCCGCCTAAAGCGAACTCAACAACAACAAAACCAACTACAGCAAGAATAACAGAGAAGATAAAAGATTTTTGATCGGGTAATTTCATTTTAGATCTACCAATAAACAGGAAATAAACATTAATTTAACATTGTGAACTTGCTATCTTAACGTCTAAATCAAACATAGCAATGATATTTGTATTAAATAATAAATAAGAGCACAAAAAAGCATCATCTTAGGAAGGTTTTCATATGGTTTTACATGGTTTTGTTCTATTTTTGTTCGAACAGTAAAAAGATCTAAAAAAAGGGTTGATCTGTTTTCGGATCTCCCTATAATGCGACCCCACTGAGACGGGATATGGCGACGCGCAGCGGACAACGCATAGCGAGGCACGAACTACTCAGAGAGTTAAATAAAACTTCGGTTTTAAATTATCTAAAAAGAAAGTTTAAAACTAAGTGTTGACTCGAAAAATAAAGGGTGTATTATTCGCATCCCTTGAGACGCTAAAGCGACTCAAAACGTTCTTTAACAATATAAAGCAATCATCTGTGTGGGCACTCGTACAGATTGAGTTCTAACAGCCAAGCTTAGTTCGCTAAGTAAGGCAAACAAATTAGAGTCTCAATTGAAACTGAGTGACCATATGTTATTAAAAGATTCAGCCTTGAGCTGTTTTGATTTTACTTTTTTTAAAAGTGAAAATAATAACGCACAGTCAATTCGTTTTTGGCAACAAAAACAAAAAATTCAGAATTCATTGAGCTGTCGAAAGACATAAAACTTTTTAATTGAAGAGTTTGATCATGGCTCAGATTGAACGCTGGCGGCAGGCCTAACACATGCAAGTCGAGCGGTAACAGAAAGTAGCTT